>JBGPNP010000107.1:0-7993 GCA_041487575.1 Gaiellaceae bacterium
AGCTGAGGTGGACGAGCTCCCGGGGTGCATCAGCCAGGGTGACACCGTTGAAGGCGCGGTGGAGAGCGTCCGCAACGCGATGCTCGGCTGGATCTCGATCGCGCTCCAGGAGGGCCGGCCGATCCCGCCTCCGTGTGCCGAGCAGCCGTTCAGCGGTCGTCTGCTGCTCCGCATGCCGAGGACCCTGCACGCCGAGCTCGCGCGGCACGCGGACCTCGAGGGCGTGAGCCTCAACCAGCTCATCGTGTTCGCGCTGTCCCGAGCCATCGGCGGGCGCGAACGCGAACGCGCCGAAGCGTAGGCTCGACCCGTCAACCCGCCAGCCCGGGCCTCTCAACGGGCTCAGACGCGACCATCTCGATCACCGTCCGCCGTCAGCGTGGAGCGCGGCGACCCCCGAAAGCCGCTCGCGCTCGCGGCTGCGTCTCCCTCCGGCCGGGCCGTTCCCCCTTCATGGGCTGGTAGGGCTGCTTGGGCCGGCCGATCACGACGACGTTGAACGCCTCGAGGCCCTTGCGGCCTTCTCGCACCTCGAACTCGACCTTCGCTCCCTCGGGCAGCGTGCGGAAGCCGCCGTCGGCGATTCCCGTGTAGTGAACGAAGAGATCCTTACCGTCCTCGCCGGCGATGAAGCCGTAACCCTTCTCGTCGTTGAACCACTTCACCGTCCCGGTCGCCATCGGGCTCACCTACCTCTCTCGAGCTGATTCTCCCGATCGTCCGCCGAGCGGCGCCGAGGCGCATCGGGGGAGGCGCCGATTCTCGTCTGTGGGGAACTACGGAATCTCCGCGCGAGCGCGGCAAGTCCGCCGGCACCCGAATTCAGGAGGCGATCGCGGCGACTGCAGGTGAAAGAAACGTCTAGATCAGAAGGCGGTCTCTGACCTCGCGCAGCCGTTCGGAGAAGGTCTTGCCTACCTCTCGGTAGATCTCAAGAAGTTCCTCGTACGTGCTGTCGTCGCCGCCGACGAAATTCCAGAACTCAGGTCCGATCTTAACCTCATGCTCGAAGTCGAAGAACGGAAGAGCAAACGAGTGGCTGAAGGCGCCGAGCCCATACGGGTTGTAAGGGATCCCCCACCATGCCCACGCTCTTTCGCTCTGTTGGATGGCGGCGGCGGTCATGATCTGGCGCTTCATCTCTTTGCACTGCCCCTTGTTCGCCTTCGGGCTCTTCATCTCGAAGAAGTGCTCTTCACCACTGTGAGTGCGGATGTAGAGATCCATGTCAGGGATCGAGACGTCGATCTTCGCGCCGATCCCCCCAAGGATGTGCCGTCGCTCGAACTCAGTGTCGGGCTCCGCCTGGCGCCTCTCTAGCTGTTCGACCCGTTGCGTGATCCACTCGCGCGTGACGATCGGAATCGAACCCGCGAGATCGAACGCACTCCTGGCGTCGGCGTGAGCCTCGAGCGCGACAACCTCCGCGACCTTCTCGTGTAGGTTGCCGAGCCTCGTCGAGAAGCTGCGCTCGTTGAGGAGGCGGATCCCTGGGACGAGCGCGTCATGGAAGGGAGCTAGGAGACCGCTTGGAGAGACTCCCTCCCGCTCGATCTGCTCAAGCTCGGCGGTCGGGACAGTGTCCGCGAGGAAGCGTTCCATGAAGCCGCTGATCAGCGAAGCGACGAGCGTGCGCGTCTTCGCCTTCACCGGTGGGATCCTTCTAGGTGGTGCGGCACACGAGAACGTCTTCGAAAAACTCGCCGGCTCTGCGACCCGTGCGCCGGTTGACGTGGCGCGTGAGACGTTCCTCCAACTTGAGGCCGGATCTCTCAAGGATCTCGGGATAGAGGCCTTGCGAGTCGTTCACGACGATGATCACCGGAGCCCCATTCGGTAGCTGACGGCGAGCGTTTGCGAACACTTCCGCTGTTGCATCTACATACGCTGCGAGCGCAAGTCGAGAGCGGCCCTTCGCGGCGGCCCCGATCTCTTCCGCGCGTCGATCAACGAGTCCAAGAAGCTCGTATGCGTACCGGTGCTGCTCGTGGTAGTCGATGAGACCCGGATACGGTGGCGAGGTAACGATCCCTGTCGGCTCCATCGGTAGCTCGGTAGACCGGGCGCTACCGTGGATGACTTCGATCGTCCGCGTGCTCCTGATTGTCGCGAAGTCGCGGATCCGTCGGAGCGTGTCGAGCGTGTAGCGGCGAAGGAACTTCGCTGCCTCCTGAACCGGCGTGCAGATTCGCTTGTGCTTATGACAGAAGTAGTCCGCCGTAACAGGCGCCTTCGGGAAGTCCAGGTCGAAGTGCGTCGTGAGCCGAGCCGAGCGCGCTGACCGAGAGAGAACGACCTTCGCGACGTCTCGTATTGGATCATCCAGGCCCTCGATCGCCTCCCGGTACGCGATGAGCTGCGCAAGCGCCGTAGGCGAGAACCACTCGCGAAGCCAGGCCGTCTCGCCGTTGACGTCGGGTGGGCCGGCGAGTCTCGCCTCCTCCAGGGCTACCCTCAGCCCCAGTTCCAGCGACGCCAGCGAGTACCTCGCCGTCTTCACTCGAGAGAGGACGCAATTGAACTCGGAGATGTCGCAACCGACTGCGTCGGCGCCGAAGACGTTCGCTTCGACCAGCGTCGTCCCAGAGCCAACGAACGGGTCATACACGCAGTCCCGCGGAGCGAAGTACCGATCGAGGAAGAACTCGACAAGCTGCGGTACGTACTTCCCGAGATAAGGATGAAGAGCGTGGACGTGCTTCGTTCGCTCGACCTGCGGCAGCTGATCCTCCGACCAGGACAGGTCAAGCGCGATCTCCGAGTAGAGAAGCTGCTGCGTTCTTCCTGGCATCGGGCGCAGAACTCTAAGGACTCGACCGGATGCACCGCGAGCGCTGAGCGAACCGGCCGGCAGCTTCCGGAGACTGCACGCCACAAGTCCGCGTGCTCGAAGTCGAAGCCGACCCGCCTCAGACCGCCAGCCCGCGCGCCTTCCGGCCCGCGAGTTGCTGCCGCCTCGTCCCCGACAGCTCCGCCTTGCGCAGGCGCGTGCTCCCGGGCGTCACCTCCACGCACTCGTCCTCGCGAATGAACTCGAGCGACTGCTCAAGGGAGAGCGCGCGCGGCGGGATCAGGCGCACGAGCTCGTCCGCGGTCGAGGAGCGGATGTTCGTCAGCTTCTTCTCCTTGGCTGGATTCACGTCGAGGTCCTCGGCGCGCGCGTTCTCGCCGACGATCATGCCCTCGTAGACCTCGACGCCCGGACCCACGAACAGCGAGCCCCGCTCCTGGAGGTTCAGCAGCGCGAACGTCGTGGTCGGGCCGCGGCGGTCGGCGACGAGGCTCCCGGTCGGCCTCGTGCGCAGGTCGCCGTGCCAGGGCTCGTAGCCGTCGAAGACGTGGTGGAGGATCCCGGTGCCGCGCGTCTCCGTGAGGAACTCGGTGCGGAAGCCGATCAGGCCGCGCGCGGGGACGAGGTACTCGAGCCGTACCCAGCCGGTGCCGTGGTTCACCATGTGCTCCATGCGGCCCTTGCGCAGCGCGAGGAGTTGCGTGAGGACGCCGACGTACTCCTCGGGGGCGTCGATGGCGACCCGCTCGACCGGCTCGTGCACCTTCCCGCCGATCTCGCGCGTGACCACGCGCGGCTTGCCGACCGTCAGCTCGAAGCCCTCGCGACGCATCAGCTCGACGAGCACGGCGAGCTGGAGCTCGCCGCGGCCCTGCACCTCCCACGTGTCGGGCCGCGGGGTGGGGAGGACGCGGAGCGAGACGTTGCCGACGAGCTCCTGGTCGAGCCTCGCCTTCAGCATCGGCGCGGTCAGCTTCGTCCCGTCCTGCCCGGTCAATGGGGACGTGTTGACGCCGATCGTCATCGAGAGGCTCGGCTCGTCCACCGCGACGACGTGGAGCGGGCGGGGGTCGTCCGGGTCGGCCAGCGTCTCGCCGATCGTGACCTCGGCGATCCCGGCGACGGCGACGATCTCGCCCGGGCCCGCCTCCTCGGCCTCGACGCGGTCGAGCGCCTCGCTGACGTAGAGCTCCGTCACCTTCGCCGGCACGATCGAGCCGTCGGCGCGGCACCAGGCGACCTGCTGCCCCTTGCGGATCGTCCCGTTCCACACCCGGCAGAGCGCGAGCCGCCCGACGTAGGGCGACGCGTCGAGGTTGGCCACGAGCGCCTGCAGCGGGTGCCCCTCCTCGTACGCCGGCGGGGGGATCGTCGCGAACAGCATGTCGAAGAGCGGGCGCAGGTCGGGTGCGAGCGCGTCCGGCTCGAGCCCCGCCTGCCCGGCCCTCGCGTTGCAGTAGACGATCGGGAACTCGATCTGGCTCTCGTCGGCGTCGAGGTCGAGGAAAAGCTCGTAGACCTCGTTCACGACCTCCTCGACGCGCGCGTCGGGCCGATCCACCTTATTGACGACGAGGATGACGGGCAGGCGGGCCTCGAGAGCCTTGCGGAGCACGAACCGCGTCTGGGGGAGCGGCCCCTCGCTCGCGTCCACGAGCAGGAGCACGCCGTCCACCATCCTGAGGCCGCGCTCGACCTCGCCGCCGAAGTCGGCGTGGCCGGGCGTGTCCACGATGTTGATCTTCACGCCGCCGTAGCGGACGGCCGTGTTCTTCGCGAGGATCGTGATGCCCTTCTCGCGCTCGAGGTCCATCGAGTCGAGCACGCGTTCCGCCACGTCCTGGTTCTGGCGGAACGAGCCGGACTGCCAGAGCATGGCGTCCACCAGCGTCGTCTTTCCGTGGTCGACGTGAGCGATGATCGCGATGTTGCGAAGGCTGGGCATCGGGGCAGGGTAGCCGGAACGAAGAAGAGGCCCTTGACGGGCCTCTTCTTCAGCGCTGTCGCGGGTCTAGCTCGCGACGGCGACGACGTCCTTGGCCTCGGGGCCCTTCGCGCCCTGGACCACCTGGAACTCCACCTTAGCGCCCTCGGCGAGCGTCTTGAAGCCCGTGCCGGCGATAGCGGAGTGATGGACGAAGACGTCCTTCGCGCCATCCTCCGGCGCGATGAAGCCGTAGCCCTTCGCCTCGTTGAACCACTTGACGGTTCCGGTTGCCATACAAACACCTCCCTTCCCAACTCACGAACGGGTAGGGAAAGCGCAGAGAGCGCAACCGAACTCACGTCCTAGTAGTGACTCTAGTGTAGCTGCAGTCCTCGACAATGGCGGAATCGTGGCGGCGAAGGTGATCGCGGGCTTCACTCCGGCGGAGATCGAGCGGGCCCGCCGCTACCGCCGGCCCATCTACGCGGCGCTCTTCCTCGGCCTCGGGCTGGAGCTCGGCGCTCTGGCTGCACTCGCGTTCAGCGCCGCCGGCGACTGGCTCTACGAGCCGGTCGAGGGCCTTCCCTGGTGGGGAGGGGGCTTCGCGTTCCCGGCCCTCGTCGTCGCGGCCCTGGCCGTTCTCCGGCTCCCGCTCGCCTTCTGGCGCGGCTACCTTCACGAGCATCGCTTCGGCCTCTCGACGCAGACCGTCGGCGGCTGGCTCCTCGATCGGGCGAAGGTCATCTGCGTCGGCGTCACGCTGACGGCCGCCGTGCTCGCCTCGCTCGTCTCCCTCGCGCGGTGGCTTCCCGGGGCCTGGCCCGCGGTGGCGGCCCCCGGCGCGGCGGCGCTCGTCTTCCTGCTCGGCCTCGTCGCGCCCCTCATCTTCGAGCCGCTCTTCAACCGCTTCCGGCCGCTCGCCGACGAGGCACTCACCGCCGAGCTTCGTGCCCTCGCGGAGCGCGCGGGCGTCCCCGTCGCCGGCGTGCTCGTCGCGGATGCGAGCCGGCGGACGCGCAAGGCGAACGCCTACGTCTCCGGTCTCGGTCCCACGCGGCGGGTCGTCCTCCACGACACCCTCCTCGACCGAGTCGCGGCGCCCGAGGTTCGCCTCGTCACCGCCCACGAGCTCGCCCACCGGCGCGAGCGGCACGTCGCGAAGGGGACAGCCCTGCAGGCTCTGGGCGCCGCCGCGGTCGTGCTCGTGCTCTGGGGGCTTCTGAGCGAGTCACGAGTGCTCGAGGCGGTCGGCGCGAGCGGGGCGGCCGACCCGCGCATGATTCCGTTCGTCCTTCTCGTCGCCGGCGGGCTCGATCTGCTCGGGCTGCCGTTCGTCGCGGCGCTCTCACGCCGCTGGGAGCGGGTCGCCGACCGTGTCTCGCTCGAGCTCACCGGGGACGTCGCTTCCTTCGAGGCGGCTCACCGCGCGCTGGCCGAGTCGAACCTGGCGGATCTCGACCCTCCGCGGGCTCTGTACCTCCTCCTCTTCACGCACCCGACGCAGCCGGAGCGGCTTGAGGCCGCGCGCCGCTGGCGGGCTACCGCAGGTGCTCCTCCTCCGGGATGAGCCGGAGCGCGAAGTACGCGATCGCGGCGAGGAAGACGACGGACTGCTCGGCGGTCATGAGCACGCCGCCGAAGTTCTGGTCCCTGGCGGCGCTCAGGCCCCAGAGTCGGGGCGCCGCCTCGTAGAAGTCGTAGAGCGGGGTCGTCGCGAACGTGAGCGCGAGCCCGAGGAAGGCGGAGCCGACGAAGGCGGCGCCGAGGTAGCCGATCTTCAGGCCGGCGCCGACGCGGTGGGGCTCGTCGGAGAGGAGCGGCCACCAGAAGGCGGCGCCGAGAGCGAGGAGGAGCGCGTGCTCGACGTTCAGCGCCCAGGGGTTGTCGAGCGCGAAGTCGTAGAACGCGGCCAGGTGAACCCCGTACCAGCCCGCGAGCCAGATCGGCAGGGCGACGGCCGGGCGCGTGACGACCGCGAGCGCAGGGCCGCCGCGGCGGGCGACGGCCGCCCGCATCGCCGGGGTCAGCCCGAGGATGAGGAGCGGCGGGGCCCAGTCCGCGATCATGACGTTCTGGAGCAGGTGGAAGAGCACGAGGTAGTGCGCGGCCAGCGTCTCGAGCGGGGAGTTCAAGGCGCCCGCGACGAGGACGAGCCCGAGCGCGAAGAGCGCGGCTCGCAGCCGGGACGAGCGCTCGGCCCGGGCGTAAGCGACGGCGGCTAGGACGGCGAGCGCCAGGAAGAGCGGCTCGAAGCTGAACGAGCCCGGCGCCGGCGGCCTCACGCAAGCGCCTGCCGGCTGAGGCGCCCGGCGCGACTGCGCAGGAGGAACGCGACGCACGCCCCGAGGGTGAGCAGCTGCTCTCCCATCATCACGACGCCCGCGAGCTGCTGGTCGGTGTGCGGCGAGAGCCCGAAGAGGCGCTCGTCCTGGGCGGCATAGGCCGGGTAGAGCGAGCCGAAGGAGAAGATGAGCACGTCGGCGAGCACCTGGCCGGCGGCGAAGACGGCGACGGCGAGGACGATCCTGCCCGCCACGGAGAGCTCGCCGCGGCGCGCTGGGTCGACGAGGTGGCTCCAGACGAGGAGGCCGGCGAGGACGAACGAGACGTGCTCGAGGTCGTGCACGGTCCCGTGCGTGAGCGTGTAGTCGTAGACGGCGGGCACGTGCCAGCACGCGATCGCGAGTGCCCACGTGCCGAGGCTGACCGCCGGGCGGAGGAGGAAGGAGAGCGCCGCCCGCAGCCAACGGGGCCGGGCGAGCGCGCGCAGGATTCGCTGCGGCAGGAGGAAGACGACGAGCGGCCCGCGCACGGCGGTCACGAGGAGCGCGGGGGCGAGGTCGCCGACGGTCACGTGCTGGAGCATGTGGGCCGAGAGCAGGTAGTCCTCGCCGGCGGCGTCGAGCGGCGAGACGAGCGCGAGCGTGAGCACGGCCACGCCGAGCCCGAAGAGCGCCGCCCGGTCCCACCCCGCGTGGTCCGAGCGGCCGCGCCTGCGAAGGCGGAGGAACGCCTGCGCGAAGAGGGCGAGCGCAACGGCGGCGCCCACCAGGACGGCCGGCGGGAAGCTCCAGGCCGAGCCGAGGCCGGAAACCGGAACGTCGTCGCCGTGGGCGAGCGCCTGCCCAGGGGCCGCGAGTGCGAGAGCCGCGGACGGCGATGCCGGCCGCGAGCGCGAAGACCAGACCGGGAGCGGGAAGCGGTAGTCGATCCCGGGTACGGCGTGCGCGGAGGCGGAGCCCGGCACAGCCAGCGCGGCGAGCGCGGCCGCTGCG
>JBGPNP010000108.1:0-7937 GCA_041487575.1 Gaiellaceae bacterium
CGGCAGGGTGGGGGTTGGCGGAGACCGCGAGCCCGCAGGCGGGGCACGACACCGAGCCCGCCCGAGCCGCGAGCGGCCCGGTGCAGCGCGGGCAGTGGCGCCAGCCGTCGAGCTCGCTCCGGCTTCCCATCGGAATAGGATGACCCTACCGTGGTGGACCGCCCGGCAGCCGTGGACGAGCTCGCGCAGGTTCCCGTCCTCACGAGCCTGGCCGAGGACACCCTCGCGCGCCTCGCCGAACGGATGGAGCGCCGCGAGCTCACTCCGGGCGAGGCCGTGCTGCGCGAGGGCGAGGAGGCCGACCGCTTCTACGTCGTCCTCTCCGGGCTCCTCGCCGTCCGCAAGGAAGGCGCGGGCGAGCAGAGCGTTCTCATGCCGGGCGAGTACTTCGGCGAGATCGCGCTCATCGAGGACGGCCCGCGGACGGCGACCGTCTCGGCGCTGACCGAGGCGGCGGTGGCGAGCTGCGACGGGCCGACCTTCGAAGAGCTCGTCGCACCGCTCTTCTGGGCATAGTGAGCCACTGAATGCGCCACCAGTCGGCCACCGCCCACGAGCTGGCCCAGATCGGCCTGTTGGCCGAGCTTCCCGGGGAGAAGCTCATGCGGCTGGCGGAGCGCATGGAGCGCCGCCAGCTCGCCCCCGGCGAGGCCGTCCTCCGCCAGGGCGAGAGCGGCGACCGCTTCTACGTCGTCCTCTCCGGGCTTCTGTCGGTGCGGCAGGAGGCGCGCGGAGAGCGTGGCGTGCTCAGGCCCGGCGACTACTTCGGCGAGGTCGCGCTGGTGATGGACGTTCCGCGCACGGCAACCGTCTCGGCGATGACGCCGGCGACGATCGCGAGCTGCGATCGGGTTACCTTTGACGAGCTCGTGAAGCCGCTCTTCACGGAGTGAGCTCGGCGAGGACGGCGTCGGAGAGCGCCGGCCACGCCTTCTTCGCCCAGTCGCCGAACTCGCGGTCGGTGAGGCACGCGAGCGCGGCGCCGGCGGCCGGGTCGACCCAGAGAAACGTGCCCGAGCCGCCGAAGTGGCCGAACGTCCCGGGTGAGTTGCGCGCCCCCGTCCAGTGGGGATCCTTCGCGTCCCTGAGCTCGAAGCCAAGGCCCCAGTCCACCCGCTGCTGGCGGCCGAAGCCGGGAAGTACCCCCGGCAGCCCCGGAAACGCAACGTTGGTCGCCTCCGCCAGCGTCTCCGCCGCGACGAGGCGAGGCGCGAGCAGCTCCCGCGCGAAGACCAGCAGATCGTCGAGCGGCCCCGAGGCGTCCTTGGCCGGGGAGCCGCGAAGCTCCGTCCCGGCCATCCCGAGCGGCGCGAGGACCGCCGCCGCGAGATACTCCTCGAAGCGCATCCGGGCCCGCCCCGAGACGAGCTCCCCGAGCGCGTCGAAGCCGGCGTTCGAGTAGATGCGCCGCCGGCCCGGGGGCGCGATCGGTACCGCGCCCTCGAACGGGAGCCCGGAGGCGTGCGCGAGCAGGTGCCGCACGGTCGCACCGGGCGGGCCCGCGGGCTCGTCGAGGTCGAGGATGCCCTCCTCGGCGGCGACGAGGACAGAGCAGGCGGTGAGGAGCTTCGTCACGGACGCCCAGCGGAAGATGCGGCCCGTATCCCCACGCGTTCCGAGCACCCCGCCCCGGCCTGCGACGCCCGCCGCGAAGCTCTCGACGGGCCAGGAATCCAGGAGCTCGAGGGCCCTCACTCCGCGAAGAAGACGTGCGACCGAGCCCGCGAGAGAGCGGTCAGAGTCGGCCCTGGTCGGCGAGGACCGCCCGTACCTGCGCCCAGTGCACGCCGACGGCCGTCCGGGTCCCAGGCCCGGAGTGCTGCGCGAAGGCGCCGACCACACCCTCCTGGTAGCGGCGGTCGACGGTGATACCGGTGACGGCGGCGCCGTTCAGAATCATCGTCAGGCTGGGGCCGATCGAGACGACCGTGATCCGGTTCTTGGCGCCGACCCCCCGTGCGAAGGGCATGTCCGGCGCGAGGTCGGCGTCGACGATCGGCATGCTGTCCACGGCGTCGACGAGCGCGATCAGGATCCGGCCGACGGGCGAGATGCCGAAGACCGCGTAGCGCTGCTCGCCCGTCTGGCGGAGGTAGACACCGTACCGCGCCTGGTCGCCGCCCTCCTCGAGCGCCAGCGCGACGTCGAGCACCACGTCCCGGTAGCGGTCGGGGAAGAGCGCCTGACCGGTGACGGGGTGAAACGAGTCCGCATCGATCACGAGCCGCCCTGACTCGACCCGGGCGCGGTCGGAGACCACGGCATCGGCCTCGTCCGCGACGACGCGGGTCGCCACGATCGGCGGCATGACGGTCGGAGGCCGGTCGGGGACTGTGACGCTCATCTCAGCCCTCCATGATCGCACGCACGACATTCCGACAGCCGTGCGTGACGACGTAATCACCGACCAGCGCAGGCAGGGGCTGAAGGACGAGTGCGTAGCGGACGGCGCCCGCCCGCATGTGCAGAAGCAGGCGGTCGGAGGGCGTCACGTCTCCCGGGCGCAGGCTCTCGTCGGTCGGCACGAATCCGAGCTCGCCGAGATCCTGCGTGAACCGGGCCGCGAGCGCCTCGGGGTCCTCGTCCGTGCACCAGGCACGGCTCAAGTGGGCGGCCCCGTCGCCGACGGCGGGGATCCCCATCTCGCGGAGGAGCGTCCCTTCCGGCGCGAGACGTCCCGCGGGATGCCCGCGCAGCGCCGCGAGCCGGCTGTTTGTCGGCCGTCGCGTGACGACCACGGCGAGCACGAGTACGAACACGGCGCCCGCGCCGACGACGATGACCGGCTCTGGCAGCGACACGCGGCCGCTAGCCGGCCGGCATATCGATGGCGGTGTTGACGAAGGGCCCGATCAGCTCGCCGTCGCAGATCTCGTCGAGGGCCGGCCCGACGACGCCGAGCACGTCGCGGGCGAGGCCCGGCACATCCGCCCCGGCGACGTCCATGCCGAGCTTGAAGATCGTGATTGCGGTCCGGATGGCCGCCTGCTCGAGCCCGCCCATAGTTCGCTTGAAGAGCGGCCAGGAGTACGCAAGGCCGCCGGAGACGGACACGTCCACGCCGCCGCCGCCGCCGACGCCCACGCCGACACTCGCCGTCGAGTCGAAGCCGACCATCGGCCGAGCGGGAATCGTGAGCTTGCCGACGTTGGCGATGCCTGCCGTCAGCGGATCCTGGGCGCCGGTCAGGAGCCCCGAGGCCGGGGCGACGCCGGCGCCGACCTCTGCCGCCTCCTTCGCACCGAAGAGCCATTCGGACTTTGGCTCGCGGTCGGCCGCCGGCGCACCAGGCGGCGGCGCACCGACGGCGGGGCCTCCGCCGCCTGCGGGCGCCGGGCCGCCCCCGGCCCCGCCCGGCTGGCCGGGAACGGTCGACTGGAGCTGGACCGCCGAGACGACGGCGCGCCGGCGTTCGGGCGGGTTGTCGTCCGGGTGCGCGCCGCTCGAGGGCGCGGAACCGACCGCCTCGGCCGAGATGGAGCCGTGTGCCCAGGGAGCGACACGGCCGACCGCGGCTCGAAATGCCGAGGTGGTCGACGCCGCCCGGCGAGCAGACAAATCCTTGTTCTCCTCATCGGACGTGCGCCCCCGCCCCGGCCCCCGCCAGCGCCGGCTCGCTTCGGCCACGATGTTGGCCTCGTACGTGTCGCCGTCGCGCGTCCGGCCTCCGACGGACTGCGCGAGACCTTCGAGCTTGGCCGCCTCGGTATCGGTCACGTCCGCCTGCTGCGTGCCGAATCGGACTTCGACCTGGCCGATCGGAACCCGCTGGGGAGTCGGCGGCGTGGGCGGCGGCGTCGGCGGCGTCGGCGTCGACGGCGTCGACGGCGTCGACGGGGAGGTCGGAGCGCCGGTCGGGATGTTCGCCTGGACGGAGACCCCATAGCCCCGGCCGGCGCTGATCCCGAGCCCCTCGTGCACGTTCGCGCTGACACCGGCGCCCGCCGTCACGTTGTAGCCGCCGCCCGCCGCGGCGATGTCCGGGTTGTCGCCGTACGTGACGACGGTGCCCCAGCCCACTCCGAGGGAGGCGTCCGCCGAGACCTCGCCCTCGCCGCCCACCCCGGCGGTGATCGCCGCGCTGCGGGTGAGGAAGATCCCGAGCTCGCCGCGGGCCCACCAGGTGAGGATGTCCAGCGCCCAGCCCGTCTGGACGCCGACCTTGAGCCCGTAGGCCCCGCTGACGCCGCCGGAGATCCCGATCGAGATGTGGTCGCCCCCGGGGTTGAGGATCCCGGTCAGGAGGTCCTTGGCCATGCTCTGCTGGAGGCCCTGCTGCGCGCCCTGCTGGATCTGCTCGGAGGACGGTGCGCCCGGTGCGTTCGGCGGCTGCAGGGCCGGGTTCGACAGCAGCTCCTTGATCTTCGGCTCGAGCCACTTCAAGAGGGCCTTCATAAGGAGCTGACCGATGAACTTCCCGGCGGCCGCGAGAATCTTCATCCACACCGGAGTGATCTGATCGATGATCCAGCCGGCAATCTTCGGTATCGCGCTGAAGACGCGCGTGATCAGGTTCCAGATGCGCTGGCCGAGGCCGGCGAAGAACGACTTGACCCGCTCGGCCGCGGCCATGATCCGGCTCACGATCCGCTGGATGACCCCGGTGATACGGCGCTCGATGTTCGCGACGATCCCGCGGGCGAAGTTTGCGACCCCGGCGACGAAGCGCCGGACGAAGCCGAGCACCTTGTCCACGAGCCAGCCGACAACCTCTCCGATCACCGTGCCCATGCCCGATACACGCTGCTGGATGCTCGAGAGCACGCCGTCGACGGCGGCCTGAGCCGTCGTGACGACCCCCTGAATGCGCGTGGAGACGGCGGTTACCGCGCCCGTCAGCCTGTCGGAGACCCCTGTGACGACCCCCGTGATCCGGTCAACGACGCCGGTGACGCGGTCGCTCAGGGCCTGCGTGATCGAGGTGAGGCGACCCTGGATGCCGCTCACGACCGACTGGACCGCCGAGTTGATCGGCTCCATGATCGCGCCGACGACGTTCCCGCTCTTCAGAGCCTTGAGCACCCTGTCGCGAAGCCCACCGCGGGCGTTCCTGATCACGTTGGCGAGCTCCTTCGCTTTCCCTAGGAGGAAGGCTTTCGCCATCTTCTTGCAGCCGCCAAGGACGCTCGTGACGGCGGTCTTCGCCGCATCAAAGCCCGATTTCAGCGCCCCGAAGGCGGACTTCGCCGTGTCCTTGACGAAGCCCCAGACCGCCTTCGCGCCGTCCTTGACCGCGCTGACCGCCCTGGTGAGGCTCGACCTGACGAGACCCTTGGCGCTGTCGGCGAGCCCGCGGAAGAAGCTGACCGCGCTCTGGAGGACGCTCTCGAGGAGGCCGCCGCCCGCGGGGCTTCCGGAGGTCGCCTCGTCGATGCCCTCGGCCGAGCGCTCCATCTCGCCGGTGTCGGGCTCCTCCTCAGCGATCTCCTCCTCCTCGGGCTGCGGATGCTCGGCGGACTCAGTGTCGTCCGAGTCGAGGGTCGCGAGCTCACCGGCCGCCGGCGGAGGACCGATCCTCTCCCCGCCGCCACCGCCGCCGCCACCGCCGCCGTCGACCGCGGCGATGCCTCCGCCTCCGCCGCCGCCACCGCCAGCCCGCTCGCCTCCGGCCGCACCACCGCCGCCGCTTTGCCGCTCTGGGGCCGCCGGCTCGCGGGCTGGGGCCGCGGCGGAAGCGCCTGCTCCGGAAGGAGCACCCGACGGCGCACCCGCACCGGCCGGCGCCGCGCCGCCCGCCCCCCCGAGCGCACCCGCAACCCCGGCAAGCGCTCCCCCAGCCACCCCAGCAGCCTCACCGACCAGACTGGCTGGACCAGCCACACCAGGCAAGCCCGTAGCGAGACCAGCCACCAAACCACCCACAGCTCCCACAGCACCAGCCGACGGCGCACCCGCACCGGCCGGCGCCGCGCCCGCCGCCTGAGCCGCCGCAGCACCCGCAGCCCCCGCCGCCGCTCCACCCAGAGCAGCGCCCGGCACCACACCCGCAGCCGCACCCCCGACCGACCCCTGCGCGATCCCCGGAAGCACATCCTGCGCCAACCCGGCCACCTGCTGCGCACCCGCGGGCGCGCCCCCCACCTCTCCGGCGCCCTCGGCGCGAGCACCGGTCGCCTTGCCGTCCGCCTCCGCGAAGAGATCCGGGCCCTCGCCGATGGCGAGATCGCGCTCTCCGTGCTCGTCGGAGACTCGCAGGCGCTGCAAGCGCCGGTTTGCCACGAGCCGCGCCACAGCCGCGTTGCCGGCCATGCGCTGAAGCGCGAGCACCGTGCCCGGAGTCAGCGGCATCCCGAAAGCGACCGTGTCGGACGCCTCCTCGGCGAGCGCGCGGCTGCCGGCAGGGCTAGAGGGGACGCGCTCTCGTTCGGGCTCAACCTCGTGCAGCGCGGCCACGACGACATCTTTCCGCAGGACGGGGATGCGGGGAAGGGCCAGAGCCTGCACCTTCGGGCAAGATCTGTTCCCCCTCCGAGAGACATCTCCGCCGGCTCGACCGGCTCAGAACCGCTCGTCGCCGCGAGGAGACGAGCAAAAGGCTCGAGCCGGGCGCGTGATAATGCGACCATCGAGCGCCGCCTCATCTCCTCCGGATCGCCCTACGAGCGCACCGCCGGCTTCGGGGGAATCGTCGGTCCCGTCGCTCGGGAGGATGTTCGCAGGGAGGTTGACCCATGAGCCGCGACCCGAAGCACGACGTCCTCTTCGCGCCGCTTCGGATCGGGCCGAAGACGATGCGCAACCGTTTCTACAAGACGCCGCACTGCTCGAGCTTCGGCTCGGACTGGCCGGGGACGCAGGCCCACTTCCGCGCCATGGCGGCCGAGGGCGGCTGGGCGGCGATCTCGACCGAGTACTGCTCCATCCACCCGTCGAGCGACGGCCACCCCAGCGTGGGCGCGCGGCTCTGGGACGAGACCGACGTTCGGAACCTCGGCCTCATGTGCGAGCGGATCCACGAGCACGGCTCGCTCGCCGGCGTCCAGCTCTGGTACGGCGCCGCGCACGCCCGGAACTACGAGAGCCGCATGCCTGCGGCGGGCGTCTCCCAGATCCCGAGCGACTACCTCTTCGTCCAGTCGTGCTACGAGCTCGACCTGGACGGGATCCGCGAGCTGCAGGGCCACTACGTCGCCGCGGCGCGACGGGCAAGCGCGGCCGGCTTCGACCTCGTCAACGTCTACGGCGGGCACGGCTACCCGATCACGTACCAGTTCCTCGACCCCTACTACAACAAGCGCACGGACGAGTACGGCGGCACGTTCGCGAACCGCGCCCGCTTCTGGCTCGAGACGATCGAGCTCGTCAAGGAGGCCGTCGGCGACGACTGCGCGATCGTCGCCCGCATCTGCGTCGACTCGCTCCGGGCAGGCGCCCTCGCGGCCGAGGACAGCCTCGCCTTCATCGAGCTCGCCGACCACCTCGTCGACCTCTGGGACCTCCAGATCGGCGGGTCGATCGGCGAGTGGGGCGAGGACACGCTCTCCTCCCGCTTCGCCCCGGAGAACTACGAGCGCCCCTGGATCGAGCGCACACGCCCGCACACGGCGAAGCCGCTCGTGGGAGTCGGGCGCTTCACGAATCCCGACACGATGGCCGAGATGGTCCGGAGCGGTCTCCTCGACGTGATCGGCTCGGCGCGCGGGTCGATCGCGGACCCCTTCCTCCCGAGGAAGATCGACGAGGGCCGCCTGGACGACATCCGCGAGTGCATCGGAAACAACATCTGCGCGGCCCGCTACATGCAGCGCGCGCTCCTCATCTGCACGCAGAACGCGACGGCGGGTGAGGAGTACCGGCGGGGTTGGCATCCGGAGCGCTTCGAGCCGGCCCGAAACGCCGACTCGGACGTGCTCGTGATCGGCTCCGGCCCGGCCGGGATGGAGTGCGCGATGGTCTTGGGCAAGCGGGGGATGCGCCGCGTCCACCTCGTCGAAGCC
>JBGPNP010000109.1:0-7878 GCA_041487575.1 Gaiellaceae bacterium
CTCGACGGGTTTCGCGCCTTCGGACGCTCACCGGGCGCCGCGTCACGAGTCTGTGTCTGGGCCTTCGCGGCGACGGTCGCGCGCGTGGCCGCGGCGGGCTGCGTCGGCGCCGCGCTCGGCGTCCACCGCCCACTCGAGGCAGCGCTCATCGTCGTGCCCGCCCTCGAGGTAGCAGGCATCCTGCCGCTCACGCCGGGCAATCTCGGGGTAGCGAGCGGCGCCGTCGCCGTCGCCTTGAGGACGCAGGGCGTCGGGATGTCGACGGCCCTCGCGAGCGGGCTCGCCCTCCACGGCGTCGAGACGATCGTCGGCCTCAGCGTCGGGCTTGCGGGTGCGCTCGTGCTTGCCCCGGTCCGGGTGCGCCGGCTCGTCTCGGCGGTCGGGACGGCGGGCCTCGCCGTCACTCTCGCGACCGTTGTCACCATCGCCCAGCTCGACGCGCTGTGAACCGCCCGCTGCCCCTTCCCCGCGAAGCGACCCTCTGCGCCCTCGCAGCCGGCGCGCTCGCCGCCTGCCTGGCCTGGCTCGGCCCGCCGGGCGGCGACCTCGCCGCCCATGTGTACCAGCGTACGTTCTTCCTCGAGCACGGGCTCTCGTTCTGGAACAACTTCTGGTACGCAGGCCGCTACACCTTCGTCACCTACAGCCTCGTCTACTACCCGCTCGCGGCGATGCTCGGAATCAAGCTGCTTGCCGTCGCCATGATCTCGACGGCGGCGCTCGCGTTCGCCGTCGTCGTCGGTCGCGAGTGGGGTCCCGCGGCCCGCTGGTCGAGCCGCACCTTCGCCGTCGTCTGGGCGGGGATCGTCCTCTCCGCGGCGTTCCCGTTCGCGCTCGGCGTCGCGCTCGCGCTCCTCTCGCTCTGGTCGCTCCAGGAGAAGGGACGGTGGCGCTTTGCCGTGCTCGCCGTTCTGACCCTCGCAGCGAGCCCGCTCGCCTTTCTCCTGCTCGTGGTCGTTCTCGCCGGCCTCGCCTTCGCCGCGAGACCGGCGCTCACCAGCCTTGTCGTGCCGGTCGCGGCCGTTGCCGTTGCGTGCCTCGCGGAGCTCGTGCTGTGGCGGCTCTTTCCGGAGGCCGGCCGCTACCCATTCTCGTGGGAGGAGCTCGCAGCCGCCTGCGCGTTCTGCCTCTTCGGCATCGCGCTGACGTGGCAGGTAGCCCGGGCCCGGCTCCTCCGCTTCATCTTCGTCGTCTATCTCGCTGCGTGCCTCGCTGCTTTCGCCGTGCCCTCCAGCCTCGGCGAGAACATCGCCCGGCTCCGCTACGTCGCCATCCCGCTTGCCGTCCTCACGCTCACGCTCCGCCGCTGGCGCCCCCTGCCGGTCGCGCTCGCGAGTCTCGCGCTCGCGGCCGCGTGGAACCTTTCCCCGCTCGCCGAGAACTTCGTCCAGGGCATTCGGGATCCCTCCGCAAACGCGGCCTACTGGCAGCCGGCGATCCATTTCCTGCACGAGAGGCTCACGCCATCGTTCCGCGTCGAGGCAGTCGACACCGTCGACCACTGGGACGCCGTCTACCTGGCGCGCGCCGGCATCCCGCTCGCCCGCGGCTGGTTCCGGCAGGACGACTTCCCTCAGAACGCCGTCCTCTACGCCCCGTTCGGCAGCCGCGCCTACCTCGCCTGGCTCAGGAAGCTCGGCGTCCGCTACGTCGTGCTCACGAGCGCTCCACCCGACTACAGCGCGCGCGCCGAGGCCGCCCTGCTCCGGAGCGGTCGATCCGGCCTCGTCCGGGTCTTCCGAGCGCAAGACGTGACGCTGTATGCAGTCCCGTCGCCCAGCCCGCTTCTCACGGGGCCGGGTCACCCCCGGGTCGTTGTGCTGACGCCAGATCGGATTCGGATGCGACTCCCAGGTCCCGGCCGGTACCGGCTTGCCGTCCGCTACTCGCCCTACTGGCTCGGTTTTCCCGGCTGCATATCGGCCGGGGAGGACGGGATGATGCGCCTCTTCGCCGCACGAGGGGGCGAGATCGACCTTCGTTTCGGCGTCACACCCGCACGCGCCCTAGCCGCGTTGAGCGGCGGCCTGTCCTTGAACTGCGAACCCGGAAACATCCCGACGTCAGGATGACGTGGTGAAGTCTCGGGACGGCCGCCTGATCGCGATCCTCCTTGCTCTTGCAGCGGCGGCCGGGATCGGCTGGGGCGTAACTTCCAGGCGCCATGACGTGGTAGCAAGCCGGCCCCCGGTCGTGGAGAGTGCGACTCATCGGGAAGCGGCCTCGCAAAGCCGCCGCGAGACAGCGATCGGGGTCACTCAGCGCCACCTCGGAACACTGACGCTCCCGATCCAGGACGCCGCGGCCGCAGGAGCAGGGCCCGAGCAGGTGGTCCTTCTCGGGGGGATCACCGCCGCCGGAACGTCGTCGGACCAGATTCGCCTGGTGTCGCACGGGCGAGACCAGCTCCGCGGCAGGCTCCCCGGACCACTCCACGACGCAGCTGCCGTGTCGCTCGCCGGCGCGACGTACCTCTTCGGCGGCGGGAACGGCTCATCTCAAAGCGACAGCATCCTGAAGATCGACGCCTCGACGGGAGGCGTGGCCGTCGCAGGCCGCCTGCCGGCGCGGAGCTCGGACCAGGCGGCCGCCGTGATCCGCGGTCGCGCCTACGTCGTCGGCGGCTTCACCGGAGCGCAGTGGCTCGACACCATCGTCTCGTGGCGGCCGGGCGCACGGCCTCGTGTCGTCGCACACCTCCCCACGCCGCTCCGCTACGCGGCCGTAACGGCGGTCGGGGATCGCCTCGTCATCGCCGGCGGCTCGACCCCGGACGGAGCAGCCAGCGATGCCGTGCTCAGCTTCGACCCCGCTACGGGCCGAGTCACGACCATAGGCCACCTTCCGGCGGGAACGACCCACGCCGCGGCCGCAAGCCTCGGCGACGTCGCGTACGTCATCGGCGGCCGCGGGGCGACGCCCGGGACGCCGACCAGGAGGATCTTCGCGGTCGCCGTCGGCTCCCGGCGGATCCGACTCGCGGGCCGGCTGGCGACGCCCGTCTCCGACCTGGCGGCCGTGAGCCTCGACGGCCGCATCCTGCTCGCCGGCGGGAGGGGCCGCCAGGGACCCGTGGAGCAGCTCAGCGAGCTCGTCCCAAAGCGCGCGCCCACCCTGCCGGCCGCAAAGAAGGGCACCAGCGCCGCCCCGGCGCTGCTCGACCCTCAGAACGTCTACGCGGCCGACGGTCCGAACATGCTGAGCCCTGCGGTTCGGAGCGCGCTCCCCCGCATCTACGTCCCCAACAGCGAGAGCGACACGGTCGACGTCATCGACCCACGAACCTACAAGGTGGTTTCGCACTTCGCAGTCGGGGCGCTGCCACAGCACGTGACCCCCTCGTATGACCTGAAGACGCTCTACGTCCTGAACGACCAGGGCAACAGCATCACGCCCATCAACCCCGTGACGGGCAAGCCGGGGAAGCCGATCCCCGTCGACGACCCGTACAACATGTACTTCACGCCTGACGGCCGCTACGCGATCGTCGTCGCGGAGCGGCTCCACCGGCTCGACTTCCGGCGCGCGCACATCTTCCGGCTCCACCGCTCGCTGGTCGTTCCGTGCACCGGCGTCGACCACATGGACTTCTCCGCCGACGGGAGCTACCTGATCGCGAGCTGCGAGTTCTCGGGCCAGGTGCTGAAGATCGACGTCGAGAAGGAGAAGCTTCTCGGCTCGCTCACGCTGCCCGACGGATCGCAGGGCATGCCGCAGGACGTGAAGCTCTCCCCGGACGGCAAGGTCTTCTACATCGCCGACCTGCGCGCGAACGGGCTGTGGGAGCTGGACGGAAACCGCTTCAAGGTGATCGGGTTCCTGCCCACGGGCAAGGGCGTGCACGGTCTCTATCCGAGCCGCGACGCCAAGTTCCTCTACGCCACGAACCGCGGCGAAGGCTCGATCTCGGTCATCAGCTTCCGGACGCGGAAGGTCGTGCGGACGTGGAAGATCGCGGGAGGCGGGAGTCCCGACATGGGCGGCGTCTCGGCAGACGGAAAGGTGCTGTGGCTGTCCGGCCGCTACAGCGGCGTGGTCTACGCGATCGACACGCGGAACGGAAAGCTGCTCGCCCGGATCCCGGTCGGCCGCGGGCCCCACGGTCTCTGCGTCTGGCCCCAGCCGGGCCGCTACTCGCTCGGCCACACGGGCATCCTGCGGTAGGAAGCTCGGATGCACGCGCGGCCAGAATCGGCCGGCCGGCGTCGGTGGCTCGTCTGGCTATGGCCCCTCGGCGTCCTTCTCGCCGTCGCCGTGGCGCTCGTCTTGGGGGCCTGGCTCGCGAGTCCGCCGGGCAACGACCTGCCCGAGCACCTGAAGCAACGGCTTCGGCAGGTGGGCAGCCCCGAGGTCGCGCTCAGCCGAATAGCGCCGATCCTGCGTGAGGCGGTGGTCGCGACCGAGGACGAGCGGTTCTACCGCCATCACGGCATCGACGTCGTCGGGGTGATCCGAGCCGTCCCCTATGACGCCACGCATCTCTCGCTCGCCCAAGGGGCGAGCACGATCACGGAGCAGGTCGCGAAGATCCTCTACCTGAACGGCAACGACCACTCGCCGTGGCTCAAGCTGAAGGACGCGGCACTCGCTCTCAAGCTCGAGACCCACTACAGCAAGGAGCAGATCCTCGGGGCCTACCTCGACAGCGCCTACTTCGGGCACGGCGCCTACGGCGCGTGGGCGGCGAGCGAGCGCTACTTCGGCGTGCCGCCCGCGAGGCTCAGCCTCGCGCAGGCAAGCCTTCTCGCGGGGCTGATCCAGGCCCCGTCCGCCTACGATCCGCTCACCCACCCGGCCGCAGCGCGCGAACGTCAGGTCGACGTGCTTCGCTCGCTCCTGCGCAACGGCTTCACGACGAACGAAGAAGCAGCGGCCGTGCTTCGCCACGAGCTTCGACTTAGCGGAGCTCGCTTGGCGCCGCTCCTCGGCGTCGACCTCGCCGCCGGACCGCCCTTCGTCTGGTGGGAGCTCGCGCTCGGCGCTTCCCTCGCGCTCTTGGGCGGTGCGGCCTTCGCCGTCGTGCCCCGGCTCCACCTACCGCTCCTCACCGGCCGCTTCGCCGTCACGGCGCTTTCGCTCAGCCTGGTCCTCGCCGGCGTGGCAGTGGTCGCGCGCTCTTTCCGTACCGCCTGACCCGCCGAACGCGTCTCGGCCACCGGCCCGCCCCCCACCTGCCGCTTACCTCCGCCTCCAATTCGGACAGGAGCTCGTCGATCGGATCGCGTAGGATCGAGCCGTGAGCGAGCCGAGCGAGATCGCGCCCGGCGCCGAGGAGGTCGTGCCCGGGGTATGGCACTGGCGCATCCATGACGACCGGATCGACTTCCTGAGCGCCGCGCACGCGGTACAGGCGGACGAGGGGACGGTTCTGATCGACCCGCTTCCGCTCGCTCCGGAAGCGCTGGAGCGGCTCGGCGACGTCGTCGCCATCCTGATCAGCGCCGGCACGCACCAGCGCTCAGCGTGGCGCTATCGCCGCGAGCTCGGCGCGAAGGTCTACGCGCCGGCCCTCTCGCAGGAGATCGACAAGAAGCCCGACGAGCGGTACTCGGACGGCGACCGGCTTCCGGGCGGCCTTCTGGCGGTCTTCACGCCCGGCGCCGGCACGACGCAGCATACGTTCCTGCTCGACCGCGCGCCCGGAGTCGCCTTCGTCCCGGACATGCTCGCCCGCCCGCCCGACGGGCCGCTCTCCCTCGTCCCGGCCGAGTACATGCACGACCCCGACGAGGCGCGCCGGAGCGTAGTGAAGTTGCTCGGCCTGGACTTCGCCGTCCTGTGCCTCGCGCACGGCGCGCCGCTGCTCGACGACGCGCACGGCGCCATCCGCGCTGCGCTCGACGCGTAGCCAGAAGCATCCTGCGTCAAGCGCCTGCGGCCCCGTGATGAGCGGGGCCGCAGAGGTCGGCGGGAGGCTTTCGAGATCCGAGCGCTACTCCTGGCCCTCGAACTGGTGGTCCGCGTTCGGGTTGCCCGGCTCGTCCGCGTGACCGCCCGGACCGTCGCTGCCGGGGGAGGACTCCGTCTCCGAGGTGCTGTCGGAGGTCGAGTCCGGCTGCTCGCCGGCGGCGTTGTCCGGAGTAGCCTGGTCGCCCTGCTGGACGTTGTCGGAATCGTTGCCGGCCGGCTCGCCGGCGGTGTTGTCCGGCACCTCGCCGGCGGCGTTGTCCGGAGTCGCCTGGTCGCCCTGCTGGAGGTTGTCGGCGTCCCCCGCGGTGTTCTCCTGGGCCGGGGCCGGCGCGGCCGGTGGCGTCGGCGGGGAGGTCTTGCTCCCGGCCGAGGCCAGCGTCGCTCCACCGAAGGCGAGGGCCGCGAGCGCCGCGACGCCCGCGAAGATCTTCGTCAGTCGTCCACGCATGTCGTTTCTCCTTTCGCTTGTCGAGTCTGTGGACATGCGCTCCGACCCTAGCGAGACGACTGTGAAATAACGATGAAGCACGAAGAGCCTCTATTTCCGTTCATCTTTCCTTCATGCTTTTCCCGAGATACTTCGTGCCGGATGCGAGTGCTGGTGGTCGAAGACGAGCTGAAAATGGCGAGCCTGATTCGCCGCGGCCTCCGAGAGAAGGGGCACGCAGCCGACATCGCGCGCGCCGGCGAGGACGCGGTCTGGATGACCCGCGCGACCGCGTACGACGCGATCGTGCTCGACGTGATGCTGCCCGGGATGGACGGCTTCGCGGCCTGCGCGGCCCTGCGCGACGCGGGCGTCTGGGCGCCTGTGCTCATGCTGACCGCGCGTGACGCGATCGAGGATCGCGTCGCCGGTCTCGACGCCGGCGCCGACGACTACCTGACGAAGCCGTTCTCGTTTGCCGAGCTGCTCGCCCGCCTGCGCGCGCTCGTGCGCCGCGGCGCTGCGGAGCGCCCCGCCGTACTGCAAGCGGGGGACCTCCGGCTCGATCCAGCGACGCAGCACGTCTGGCGGGGTGAGCTCAAGGTGAAGCTCTCGGCGACGGAGTTCGCGCTCCTCGAGGTCTTCATGCGCCGTCCGGGCGAGGCGCTCACGCGCTACGAGCTCCTCGAGCGCGTCTGGGACATCGGCTACGAGAACCGCTCGAATGTCGTCGATGTCCACGTCCGCCACCTCCGAGACAAGATCGACCGGCCGTTCGCGCGCGAGTCTCTCGAAACCGTACGCGGGGTCGGCTACCGGCTTCGGGAGGACGGCGGCTCCTGAGCCGCGTGCCGCTCCGCATCCGG
The DNA here is from genome assembly GCA_041487575.1 of Gaiellaceae bacterium. Lineage (GTDB taxonomy): Bacteria > Actinomycetota > Thermoleophilia > Gaiellales > Gaiellaceae > JBGPNP01. The sequence goes on from JBGPNP010000109.1 coordinate 7,204, forward strand.
TTGACGCTCGCCTTCGCGCTGGCGATGGCGATCGTCCTCGGCGCGACCGGCTTCTTCCTCTACGCTCGCCTCGGCGCGACGCTCGACCGAACCATCCGCCAGGGCCTCCGCGCGCGTGCGGCGGACGTGGCCGCGCTCGTCCAGCAGTCGGACTCTGGGCTCTCCGAGGCGCGAGGGAGTCGTCGACAAGAGGAGAGCTTCGCCCAGGTTCTCGACCTCCGTGGCCGGGTGGTCGACGCGACGCCGGAGCTCGGCACCCGCCCCCTCCTGACCGCGCAGGAACTCGCGCGAGCGCGCCGGGACCCGATCTTCATCGATCTGGCAGGCGAGGCCGAGCGCCTGCTCGCGACTCCCGTGCGGGCCCAGGATCAGCTGCTGGTCGTCGTTGTCGGCGCAACGCTCGCGCCACGCGCCGAGGCCCTCGCCGGGCTTCGTGGCCAGCTCCTCGTCGGCGGACCGATCGCGCTCCTCCTGGCCTCGCTCGTCGGGTACGCCCTCGCAAGAGCAGCCCTTCGCCCGGTCGAGGCGATGCGCCTGCGTGCGCAGGCGATCTCGGCGGGAGGCGAAGGCCAACGGCTGCCGGTGCCGAGAGCGCGCGACGAGATCGCCCGGCTCGGGGAGACACTGAACGAGATGCTCGCGCGCCTCGAGCTCGCGCTCGAGCGCGAGCGGAGC
>JBGPNP010000110.1:0-7779 GCA_041487575.1 Gaiellaceae bacterium
CGCGACGACTACTACGGGCACTCGGGCCCCTGGTGGGATATTCAGGACTCGCCCTTCCTGATCAGGGTGGGCGGGCCGGATCAGTCGCCGCCGACTGGGCCGGCGAGCTTCCGGCCCTCGAGCGACGGGCGGGTCGTCACGCTGTCGTGGTCGAGCGCGCACGACGACGTCGGGCCGATCATCTATCGCGTCTACAGGGACGGAGCGCTCTTCACCACCACCGACAAGACGGGCGTGAACCTCGCCGGCAAGCCGGGCGAGACGATGCTCGTCGGCGTGCGGGCCGCGGACGCCGCCGGCTTCCTCGGGCCGCTCCTCCAGGCCCGCTTCAAGGTCGGCTACGGCATCGTCGACGAGAGCGGGAAGGTCGTGCAGGACACGGTCCCGCCGCCGCGCGTGGGCGGGCTCCGCGGCAGCCTCTCGAGCGCCGGGCTCGTGCTCCGCTGGCACGCGGTCAAGGACCCCGGCGGCATCAAGGGCTACCTGGTCGAGCGGAACAGCAAGCGCTTCCAGGTTGTCAAGGGAACCTCGCTCGCCCTCCCGACCGCCAAGGCGAAGGGTGTTTGGTCGGTTCGCGCCGTCGATCAGGCGGGGAACGTCGGCGCCCGCTCCGGCACTTTGAAGGTCGGTTAGGGCCTTGCCGGGCGGCCGAGCTACGATCCTCACATAGCCAGGGCTCGCACGCATACCGGCGACAGCCGGATCCTCTACGAGATCATCTCGACGGTCGGCTCGTCCCTCGAGCTGGACGAGGTGCTCGAGGCCGTCGTCCGGCTCCTCTCGGACGCGAGCGGGGTCCACGCCTGCTTCGTCTACGTCGTCGAGGACGGCGGCGAGCGGCTCGTCCTCCGCGCGGCCTCGGAGCCCTACGGCCACCTCGTCGGGCGGATCACCCTCGAGCGCGGCGAGGGCATCGCGTGGTGGGCCGCCGAGCAGAAGGAGCCTGCGTTCACCCAGGACGCCATGGCCGACCCGCGCAACAAGTTCGTGCCCGAGCTCGAGGAGGCGCGCTTCCAATCGCTCCTGTCCGTCCCGATCGTGGGCAGGGACGGCGGCGTCATCGGCGTCGTCTCGCTCCACACCGAGGCGCCGCGCGAGTTCACCGAGGCCGAGGTCGACTTCCTCAGCTCGAGCGCCTCGCTCGTTGCGGGCGCGATCGAGAACGCTCGCCTGTACGAGGAGACGCGGCGCCGCGTCGGCGAGCTCGAGCACCTCACCGCGCTCGGCGAGACAGTCGCCCGCGCGGAGACGCTCGACGAGCTCCTGCCGGCGGTTACCGCGCGCGCCCGCGAGCTCCTCCGGGCCGGGTCCTGCCACCTGTACCTTCTCGACCCGGGGAGCGAGGACCTCCGCCTGCGCTCGTCGGCGCCGGCTGCGAGCGACGCCCGCCGGACGCTCCGCCTCTCGGAGCTGGGACCCGAGCTCGCCAGAAGCGGCCGCTCGGCGAACGTCGCCGTCCCGCTCGTCGCGAGCGAGGAGCTCCTCGGGCTCCTGAAGGCGAAGGGGACGACCGAGGTCGAGCTCGCCCGCGCGGTCGCGAACCAGACCGCGGTCGCGATCAAGAAGATCCAGCTCATCGAGCACCTGACGGAGAAGAACGTCATCAAGGACTTCTTCGAGCAGCTCGCAGCGGGCTCGGGCTCGCGCGCCGACCTGGAGGGACGAGCGGCCCGCGTCGGCTGCGACCTCGACCAGCGCTTCCTCGTCCTCGCGGTCTCGCCGCCCGACGACGAGCTCGAACGGCGACTAGCCGCGACCGCCCCCGGCTCGCTCTTCGACCGGCGGGACGATTCGATGCGGGCGCTCCTCCGGCTCTCTTCCGCCGACGGCACCGCCCTCGTCGAGCGGATCCGCAAGCTCGAGCGCAAGCCGGGGACAGCGATCGGGATTTCGAGCCCCTGCAAGGGCGCGGCCTCGTTCCAGGCCGGCTTCGAGGAGGCACGCCACGCCCTCCTCGGCACGACGGTCCTCCAGGGCAAACCCGGCGTCATGACCTACGAGGAGCTCGGGCCGTACAAGTACCTCCTGCGCATGTCCTTCGAGTCCGGCATGCGAGACGCGCATCGCGACGCCGTCGCACAGCTCGCCGAGTACGACCGCCAGCGCCAGACCGCGCTGTTGAAGACGCTCGAGGAGTTCCTCCGTCGCCGCGGCAACATCAGCGCGACCTCGGAGGCGCTCTACGTGCACCCGAACACGCTGCGCCAGCGCCTGCGACGGATCGCCGAGCTCTCGGGCCTCGACCTCCGCAAGGAGGACTGGCTCCTGGTCGAGATCGCGGTGAAGATGGTGCGGCTCCAGGAGGCTCTCGGCCGGTGACGTTGCCACGCTGCCGGTGGAGGACCCCAGCGCTCGAGACGACCGGAAGCGACATACGCCGCGCGCCGCGCGTGTAGGAAGCGGCCATCGGCGCGGCCGGCAGCGCACGTTATCGTCTCGGCCGACTACGGCAAGGAGGGAAGCATGGCGGTTCAGGCTCAGAAGTCCGTCGACGATGTCCGGGCAAGGGCTGAAGCGGACGGGATCGAGTTCTTTTTCGCCCAGTTCGTCGACATGTACGCGCGACCGAGCGCGAAGCTCGTCCCGGCGTCGAACTTCGACTCCCTCATGACGGAGGGAGCCGGGTTCGCGGGCTTTGCCGCGGGCGAGATCGGGCAGATGCCGAGCGATCCCGACATCGCCGCCATTCCAGACCCGGCGAGCTACACGCCCGTCCCGTGGCAGCCGGGCCTCGCCCGGTTCGCCTGTGACGTCACGGTCGAGGGGGAGCCGTGGCCGTACTGTCCGCGGACGATCCTGAAGAACATGCTCGCCAGGGCCCGGGCGAAGGGCTTCGAGTTCAAGATGGGCCTCGAGCTCGAGTACTTCCTCGTCCGGAAGCTCGCCGACGGCTCCATCGAGCTCGCCGACCCGATGGACACCCTCGAGAAGCCCTGCTACGACATCACCGGCCTCACCCGCCAGTACGAGCTCCTGACGACGGTCTCGCGCTACTGCAACGACCTCGGCTGGGGCAACTACGCGAACGACCACGAGGACGCGAACGGCCAGTTCGAGCAGAACTTCACGTACGCGGACGCGCTCACGAGCTGCGACCGCGCGATCTTCTTCCGCTACATGGTCCACACGCTCGCCGAGCAGCGCGGAATGGTCGCGACCTTCATGCCCAAGCCGTTCGCGAACCTGACCGGCAACGGCTGCCACTTCCACATGTCGCTCTGGAACGGGGACACGAACCTCTTCCTCGACGAGGGCGACCCGCGGGGGCTCGGCCTCTCGGAGACCGCCTACCACTTCATCGGCGGCCTGAAGAAGCACGCACGCGCCTCGAGCGGAGTGACCGCGCCGACCGTCAACTCGTACAAGCGCCTCAAGGTCGGCACGACGACGAGCGGGGCCACGTGGTGTCCGGTCTGGATCTCGTACGGCTACAACAACCGCACCCAGATGCTGCGTATTCCCGGCCCCGGCCGGATCGAGGACAGGACGATCGACGGCTCTTGTAATCCATATCTCGCCGCCGCCGCGGTTCTCGCCGCCGGCCTGGACGGCATCGAGAACAAGCTCGACGCGGGCGAGCCGAACTCGGAGAACCTCTACTCGATCCCGTACGACGAGCTACGGAAGCGCGGGCTCGAGACCCTGCCGACGAACCTCCTGATCGCGACGCTCGAGCTCGAGAAAGACGAGGCGCTGCGCGAGGCCCTGGGCCGCGCCCGCGACGAGGACTACGTCGACTACTACATCCGCGTCAAGCGTGACGAGTGGAGCCGCTACCACGAGCAGGTCACGCCCTGGGAGATCAACGAGTACCTGACGCGGTTCTAGCGTTCGCGCCCTACGGGGCCGGACGCTATGGCTTCGCCTCGAACGGGTCCGGTGCACATCTCGGTTGCGCTCGGCCGCTCGATCAGGAAAAATGGCAATAGCGTTTCCCTAGTGGAGATACCTGCCTGAATGTCGTTCCTGCTTCCCTGTCCCAACTGCGGTCCGCGTGACGTCGACGAGTTCAGCTGTACGGGCGAGGTGACCGTGCGCCCGAAGGGCTCCCCGACCCCGCGGGAGCTCCGCTCGTACCTCTACTTCCGCAAGAACGCGGCCGGCCTCCAGCGCGAGTGGTGGTACCACCGGGACGGCTGCGAGCTCTGGTTCCAGGCCGAGCGGGACACGCGCACGAACGAGGTGCTCCGCGCGTGGGTGCCCGAGCCGGTCGCGCCGGTCGTCCCCGACACCCCGCGGCGGCATAACTAGGTGCGACTCGACCCGCAGCCGAGCGAGCGGATCGACCGCGCCGAGATGGTCAGGTTCTTCTTCGACGGGCAGCCGGTGACGGCGTTTCGGGGAGAGACGATCGGCTCGGCGCTCTTCGCCTCCGGCCGGCGCGTCTTCTCGCGGAGCTTCAAGTACCACCGGCCGCGCGGCCTTCTCTGCTGCGGCGGCCATTGCCCGAACTGCATGATGACCGTGGACGGCGTCCCAAACGTCCGAGTGTGCTCGGTTCCTGTCCGGGGCGGCGAGCGCGTCGGGCCGCAGAACGTCCTCGGCTCGCTCCAGCGGGACCTCATGTCGGTGACGGACAAGATCGGCGGTCCGTTCACTCCGGTCGGCTTCTACTACCGGACGATGATCCGGCCCCGCTGGGCCTGGCCGTATTACGAGAAGTTTCTCCGCCACGCCGCGGGCCTCGGCAAGGTCGACAAGCGTCACGAGCGCTCGACCCGCTTCGACACCGAGCACCGCCATACCGACGTGCTCGTGATCGGCGGCGGCTCCGCCGGCCTCGAGGCGGCGCGCAAGGCGGCCGCCGAGGGCAAGCGGGTGACGCTCGTCGACGAGGGGCCCGACCTCCTGCCTGACTCGGTCGGCGACGCCGGTTTCGAGATCCTCGCACCGGCGCGCGCGCTCGGCCTGTGGGAGGGCGGGCTCGTGCCGGTCGAGGCGGGCCCGGTCCTCTACCGGTTCCGTGCCGACAAGATCGTGGTCGCGACGGGAGCGACCGAGCAGCCGCTCCTCTTTCCCGGCAACGATCTCGTCGGCGTCATGCTCCCGAGCGCGATCCGGCGCATGGTCGACCACTGGGCGCTCAAGCCGGGGAACGCGGCCGTCGTCGTCACCGCCGACGACCGGGGCTGGGAGGCCGCCGACAGGCTTCGCGCCGCCGGCGTCCACATCAGCGAGGTCGCCGACCTGCGCGAGCGCAAGATCCGCCAGATCGCCGCGAAGGGGAGGAAAGGCCACGTGCGCGCCGTCGAGCTCGACGGGCGAAGCTTCGAGGCCGACCTGCTCGTCATGTCGGGCGGCGCACAGCCGAACTACTCGCTCCTCGCCCAGCTCGGTGCGAAGATCGAGTACGACCCCGCGCGCGGGATCTTCGTCCCGACGAGCCTCCCCCCGAACGTCGAGGCCGTCGGCGCCGCCGCCGGGGACGTCGGCCGGACGGCGGTCCCGGCCGTCACGTACAACGGGGCCGCCGGCAAGGGCAAGTGCTTCGTCTGCCTCTGCGAGGACGTCACGGACAAGGACGTCAAGCGCGCGATCGCCGAGGGCTTCGACTCGATCGAGCTCGCGAAGCGCTACACGACGGTGACGATGGGCCCGTGCCAGGGCAAGCTCTGCCACGTCGGCTCGATCCGCCTCTTTGCGCGCGAAACGGAGACCGACGAGGCCTCGATCGGGACGACGACGGCGCGCCCGCCTTGGGCGCCCGTCTCGCTCGGCCTCCTCGCCGGCCGGCCGCACGAGGCCGGCGCCCGCACGTCGATCCACCACCGCCACAAGGACCTGGGCGCAAAGATCATGTGGACCGGCCACTGGCGCCGCCCCCACTCCTACGGCGACGCGCAGGCCGAGGCGAAGAACGTCCACGAGTCGCTCGGGATCATCGACGTCTCGACGCTCGGGAAGCTCCTCGTCCGCGGGCCCGAGGCCGGCGCGTTCCTCGACCGGCTCTACCCGAACCGCTTCTCGGACATGAAGCCGGGCCGGATCCGTTACGCCGTCCTCCAGAACGACGCCGGCCGCATCACGGACGACGGCACGATCGCGCGCCTCGACGACGAGACGTTCTACGTCACGACGACATCCACCGGCGCCGGCGCCGTCCTGCGCTGGTTCGGCTGGTGGAACGCGGTCTGGCGCATGGACGCCGACATCACCGACATCACGGGCGCGCTCGCCGCGGTCAACGTCGCCGGCCCGAACGCGCGGACGCTCATGGAACGCCTCACGGACCACGACGTCTCGAACGAGGGGATCAAGTATCTCGACGCGAAGCACGCCCACGTCGCCGGCGTCCCCTGCCTCATCCTGCGCATCGGCTTCGTCGGCGAGCTCGGCTACGAGATCCACTTCCCGAGCCCCTACGGCGAGTATTTCTGGGACACGGTCATGGAGGTGGGCAAGGACCTCGGCATCCGCCCGTTCGGCCTCGAGCCGCAGCGCATCCTCCGCCTCGAGAAGATGCACATCCTCGTCGGGCAGGACACGGACTCGGAGTCGAACGTGATCGAGGCGGCCATGCCCTGGATCGTCAAGTGGGACAAGGACGACTTCGTCGGCCGCTGGTCGCTCGAGCTCGTCCAGGAGCGCGGCCTGCAGAACCAGCTCGTCGGGCTCGAGTTCTCGAACGGGACCGTCCCGGCCGAGGGCTCTCAGATCGTCCGTGAGGGCCGCTCGATCGGCCGCGTGACGAGCTCCCGCTTCAGCCCCGAGCTCGTCAGGGGCATCGGCATGGGCTGGGTGCCCGCCGGGCTGGCCCACGACGGCGCGCAGGTCTCGATCAGTGTGAACGGGCGCCTCGAGGCGGCCTCGGTGCGGCTGAAGTCCTTCTTCGACCCGGACGGGGAGCACCTCAGATCATGAGCTATCCGCGAGAAATGCTGCGCCCTTTCCCCGGGGGACTCTTCACGCGTCGCTTCGCTCGGGAGGAAACCGGATGGTGAACCCGTGAGCGTGCTCGGCTTCCTCTCGGTCTACAACGCCAAGGCGGATAGCCACTTCAGGCCGGTCGCGAAGTCCTCGATGGAGCGCCGCCTGCGCGACCACGGGGCGTCGTTCGAGGAGCGCGGCGGCTGGCTCGTCGCGATGAAGCTCCCGCACGAGCACGAGCTCGGCATCCGGGACGTCTCGCACCTCGGCAAGCTCGAGGTGTGCGGCGACCTGAACGGGCTCGAGGGCGTCATCCCGATCACGCCCGCGCGGGGACTCCTCCTCTGCGACTTCAGGGAGACCGAGGCCGTCCAGGCCAAGCTCGCGAAGCGCTACGACGTCCTCGACGTGACCGGCGCGCTGGCCGGGCTCGAGATCTTTGGCCCGGGAGCGGAGACCGTCATGCACCGGATCACCGCGCACGACCTCGACGACCTCCCCGCCGCCGCGCCCGTCTCGCACGTCGGGCCGTGCGTGCTCACGCGCGAGGGGCCCGAGAGCTTCCGCATCTTCTTCCCGCAGGAGTACGGCCACTACCTATGGGAGGTCGCCGTCGACGCGGCCGAGCCGCTCCACGGAGGGCCAGCGGTTTCGCGCTGAGGCGCGAAACCGCTAGAAGGGTGAAATGAAAGTAATTTCAGATATCACGAGATTTCCCCCAAAGGGGGAAGGCTCGTGAAAGACATCTTCAGGGTCCGCCGCATGTGGCGCCCGCGCGGCCAGCTCAGGAAGCGCTACGACGTCGTCATCGTCGGCGGCGGCTCCCACGGGCTTGCGACCGCGTACTACCTGGCCAAGAACCATGGGATCACGGACGTCGCCATCCTCGAGCAGGGCTACATCGGCTCGGGC
>JBGPNP010000111.1:0-7769 GCA_041487575.1 Gaiellaceae bacterium
CGGAGCGCTGCGCGAGCATCTGGCGGCCGACGTACTTGACGACCAGGAACGCCCCGGTCAGGTGGACGTCGATCATCCGCCGCCACACCTCCTCGTCGAGCTCGGTCAGGCGCCGGTCCTGCGTGTTCACGAAGTGGACGTCGGCGGCGCAGTGGTAGAGGACGTCGATCCTGCCGAAGCGCGCGACGGTCTCGGAGACGAGGCGCTGGACGAGCTCCGAGCTCGTCACGTCCACGTGCATCGCGACCGCCGGCCCGCCGATCGCGCCCGCGACCGCCTCCGCCCGGGCGAGATCCACGTCCGAGACGACGACGGCCGCGCCCTCCGCCGCCATCGCCGCCGCCCCGGCCCGGCCCATGCCGGAGCCGCCGCCGACGACGAGCGCGACCTTGCCGCCGAGGCGGCCGCTCACGGGCGCTCCTCCGCCGCGAGCTGGTGAGGCTGCCAGGGCAGGTACTGGCCCTCGAGGCGGTACCTGGCAGCGGCCTCGGCGACCGCGTCGTCGTCCACCTCGACCCCGATCCCCGGGCCGGCCGGGACGCCCCAGCGCGGCCCGGTCGCGATCGGCAGCGGCTCGCGGAGGATGTCGTGCTCCATCATGTACGCCGTCTGCTGGTGCCCCTCGACGGCGTTCGGCAGCGTCAGGACGACGTGATGCGTCGCGGCGGCCGCGATCCCGAGCTCCCCGTGCGTGTGCTTCACGACCTGGAGCCCCTCGAGGGCCGCGACGAGCGCGAGCCGCTGGAACCCACCGATCGAGCCGACCCAGTACGGCGAGAAGCAGAAGATGTCGGCGGCGCGCGCCCTGATCCGCGCGTAGCAGTCCGCCTCCGACCAGAGGCCCTCGTTCGCGCAGACGGCCATCGGCACGCGGGCCCGCAGCTCGGCCATCTGCCCGACCGGGTTGTCGCGGACCGGCTGCTCGACGAAGTCGATGCCGTGCTCGGCCATGGCGTGGAGGTTGCGCAGCGCCTGCGGCAGGCTCCAGGTGCCGTTGGCGTCGATCCGAAGCCGCGGTCCGGGGCCGATCGCCTCGCGGACGGCCGTGACGGCCGCGAGGTCTTCCGCGTCGCCGAGCCCGACCTTGACGTAGAAGACCTCGAAGCCCTTGGCGAGGCCGTCGGCGCACTGCTCCGCGAGCTCCTCCAGCGGCCCGCGTGCGAGGTAGTAGAAGTACGTGGCCTCGCTCGCGTGGAGTCCGCCGAGGAGCCGGTAGAGCGGCTCGCCGCAGGCCTTTCCGGCGAGGTCCCAGAGCGCCATGTCGATCCCGGCCCAGGCGAAGTTCCCCGTGCCCGCCCGGAATTGCCAGAGGCCGTGGAGGAAGGCGTCGCGCCGCATCGCCTCGCGGTTCCAGGCGTCGCGGCCGACGACGAAGGGCGCCATCGCCTGCAGCGCCGCCTCGACCGAGGCCGTGTCGGCCCCGCAGCAGGCCTCCCCCCAGCCGGCGAGCCCGTCCTCGGTGACGACGCGCACGAGCACGTCGCTGACGCCGTCGCGCGCGATCTGCGAGCTCACCTCCCGGTGCCTGTACGGGACGCTGACCGGGATCGCCTCGACGCTTCTGACCTTCATTCCCTCTCCCTTCAGAAGACCTGCAGGCCGGCGGTCTTCCCGCCGTCTACGGGCAGGGCCGCGCCGGTGACGTAGGACGCCTCGTCCGAGACGAGGAAGACCGCGGCGGCGGCCACCTCCTCGGGGGTCGCGACCCGCCCCAGCGCGCGCCCGAGCGGGACCGAGGCGAGGAGGCCCGTCTCCGCCTCCTCGCGCCCGCCGGGTGCGACGCCGCGCCAGAGCGCCGGCGTGTCCACCGGCCCCGGGCAGATCGCGTTCACGCGGATCCGGTCGGCCGCGAGCCCGAGCGCGAGCGAGCGCGCGAGCATGACGACGGCCGCCTTCGTCGCGCAGTAGACCGGGTCGTGGGCGCGCGCGACGAGCCCCGCGTTCGACGAGACGAAGACGAGCGAGCCGCCGCCCCGGGCGCGCAGGCGCGGGATCGCGAGCCGCGCCGTCAGGTACGAGCCGCGGAGGTTGACCGCGACCGCGCGGTCGAAGAGCTCCGGCCCGACCTCCTCGAGCGAGCCCTCGAGGCCGATCCCGGCGCCCGCGACGACGGCGTCGAGGCCGCCGAGCTCCGCGTCGAGCGCCGCGAACGCGCCCGCCATCGCCCGCTCGTCGGCGACGTCGGCGACGAGGCCTGCTCCACCGAGCTCGCCGGCGGCGCGCTTGACGCCCTCGGCGTCGATGTCGACGAGCGCCACCCGCGCCCCCTCACGCGCGAAGGCGCGCGCCGTCGCGAGCCCGATGCCACTCGCGGCTCCGGTGACCAGGCACGTTTTCCCCTCTAGCCTCATCGCGGAGGCATTCTGGATCATGGCGGCCGCGTTGCGCATGTCATAGACTCGGCACCCAGTCCGGGGTGGCCGAGTTCATTGATGCAGGAGGGACCCATGCGAGTTCGGAGGAGTCGTTCGATCGTCGTCGGGGCGCTCGTCGCGGCGCTTACGCTCGCGCTCGTCGCCGGTGCGGCAGCACGCATAGAGGCGCCGCAGAAGACGACGCTGACATTCTGGTTCTGGGCCGAGCTCGACGCACCCGGAGCGAACAAGTGGCTCGCGCAGGCGGTCAAGTCCTACGAGGCCTCGCATGCGGGCATCTCGATCAAGGTCGTCGAGCAGCCGACGGACACGTTCATCGCGACCTTCACGGCGGCCGCCGCCGCCAAGAAGGGCCCGGACATCGCCGCCCAGTGGGCGACGGGGCCGGTGCTCGCGCCGGTCTGGAACGGGGCGATCACGGCCATCTCGGACCTCGTGCCGAAGAGCGAGACGAGCCACTGGCTGAACACGTCGGAGAACACGTACGGCGGCAAGCTCTGGGCGATGCCGGTCTACCTGATCGGGATCCCCTGGGTCTACAACAAGGACCTCTTCGCGAAGGCCGGCGTGGCAGCCCCGCCACGCACGTGGAACGACTTCACCGGCGCGTGCAAGAAGCTCCGGGCGAAGGGGATCACACCGTTCGGCTTCGGCAACGACTTCTACTGGACGACGCAGCTCATGCTGCAGGACCTGAACTCGCTGCAGGACATCGTCGACGCGGTGGCGGGCAAGGCGAAGTTCACCGACGCGAAGTACGCGAACTTCGAGACCGCCTGGAAGCAGGCCGTGGATGCCAAGTGCTTCAACGACGACGTCGCCTCACTCACGGTCCCGAAGGGCCAGGATCTGTTCGCGACGGGGAAGGCGGCGATGACCATGGGCACGGACGGGACGGTCCGCTCCTGGGCGAAGACGCTCGGCGCCTCGAAGGTCGGCGTCATGCGCTGGCCCGTCTACGGTAAGGGCGCGCTCAGGAACGCCTACGACGCGACGCAGTCCACCTCCTACTTCGTCACCTCGTGGAGCCAGCACAAGCAGGAGGGCGCCGACTTTCTGCGCTCGCTCCACTCGGCCGCGAACCTCGCCGCCTGGTACGCGCTGACGGGCGTGCCGCCGGCGGATGACCGCTTCCCGGTGAGCAAGATCACGAGCGCGCTCGACAAGACGCTCTACAAGCTGAACACGACGGGGCCGCAGGTCTGGCTCCAGAACTTCTTCCCGCCGCAGGTCGACCTGGATGGCAACGTCCCGGCGCAGCAGCTCGTCCTCGGAGGCCGCGGCGACGGGAAGGCGGCCGCGGCGCTCCGCGAGCGGGCCGCGGCGCGCTGGCGGGCGACGAAGAAGGACGAGCTGAAGAACTGGCAGACCTGGAAACCGGTGATCGCGAAGTAAGAGCCACGTGGCCGGCAGCGGCATCTCGACGGACGCCGCCCGGCGCGAGATGGAGAGCGCCAGCCTGAAGCCGCGCGCGAGGCGCGGCCTCAGGTGGTGGGCGCTCGTCGTGCCCGCGGCGCTCTTCCTCGGCGTCGTCTTCCTCTACCCGCTCGCGCGGCTCGTCCAAGTGAGCCTCCACAGCGGGCCGAATGGGAACGAAGGCCCGGCGACCCTCGACAACTACCGCTTCGTCCTCGACGACCCTATCTTCCGCCAGGCCGTCCGCCACAACCTCGCGCTCCTTCTCGCTGTCCCGATCGCGACCCTTGCCGCGATCGCGATCGCGCTCGCCCTCCATGCCGGAATCCGTGGCTGGAAGGCCTACCGCACCGTCGTCTTCATGCCGTACATGCTCTCGGTGCCGGTCCTCGGCTCGACGTTCCTCTTCCTCTACGGGCTCCACGGCGTCGTCAACTCGATCCTCGGTGACGTCGGCCTGGGCGGGCTCGCGCAGGACTGGTGGGGTGACCCCCACTGGGCGCTGCCCTCGATCGGCTCGCTCGTCGTCTACCACGAGGTCGGCTTCGGCGTCGTCCTCATGCTCGCCCGCCTGCTCGCCCTGCCGCCGGAGCTCTTCGACGCGGCCCGCGTGGACGGGGCGCGCTGGTGGCAGGTCCAGCGCTACGTCACTCTGCCCCAGCTTCGCTCCGTGATCACGACGTACGTCGTCCTCGAGCTGATCACGATGCTCTCCTGGGTCTTCGCGTACGTCTACTCGACGACGAAGGGCGGGCCGAACTTCGCCTCGTACGTGCTCGAGCTCTACATCTTCGAGAATGGCTTCACCTTCCAGTTGCCGTCGTTCGCGGCGGCCGTGGCCGTCCTCCTCCTCATTCCCACGACGCTCGTGATCATGCTCTGGCTGCGTCGCAGCCGCATTGCGGAGGTGAACCTTGAATAGGCGCCTCCTGGGCCGCGCCGGCACGCAGCTTCCGATGCTTGCCGTCGCGGCGGTGACGCTCTACCCGCTCTACTTCGTCGTGATCACGGCGTTCAAGACGCAGGGGGAGTACCGGACGAACCGCCTGCTGCCGCCGAGGCACCCGACGCTGCACAACTTCCACGACGCGTTTCGCGACGGCGAGCTCTTCCGCTGGATGTTCAACTCGGCCGTGATCACCTTCGCCTCCGTCGCCGTCTCGACGCTGATCGCCGTCGTGGCCGCCTACCCGCTCGCCCGGCGAGCGTTCCGGGGCCGGACCGCATTCATCGGGCTGAACGTCGCCCTCATGGTCGTCCCGCCTGTCGTCCTCGTCGTGCCGCTCTTCCTCCTCTTCGTCCGCCTCGGCCTCATCAACTCGCGGCTCTCCGTCGTCATCGTCTACATCGGCCTGCTGATCCCGTTCTCGCTCTTCATCCTCGTCAACTTCTTCGCCACGATTCCGCGCTCGCTCGAGGAGGCAGCGCTCCTCGACGGCGCCTCGACCCTCAGGACGCTCCGGCACGTGATAGTGCCGCTCTCGGCGCCGGCGATCGTGACCATCGTCGTCGTGAACGCCGTCTGGGTCTGGAACGAGCTTCTGATCGCGGTCGTGTTCCTCCAGGACAACGACAAGCGGACTCTGACCGCCGGCCTGACCTTCTTCCAGGGGCGCTTCCTCACGAACGACCCGCTCGTCATGACCGGGGCGCTGATCGCGTCGGTGCCCATGCTCGCCCTCTACATGGTCGGGCAACGGTTCTTCATCCGCGGCCTCGTCGCGGGGTTCGGCAAATGAGCCGGCCGCTCTCCGAGGTGCTGCACGCGCCGCCGCGGGCGAGCCTCCTCCCGGACTTCGTCGACAGGCGCGCGCTGCTGCTCGAGGAGCGGCACGCGGCGCTCTCGCCGGACGAGGCCCTCGTCCGGCGAGAGGAGCTCCGCGCCGCCGTCGCCGACTGCCTCGGGATCGAGCGGCTCGACCGGTCGGAGGCGTTTCCGCGCACGGTGGGCCGGCTCGAGCGCGACGGCTACGGGATCGAGAAGCTCGTGTTCGAGGCGGTTCCCGGCCTGCCGGTGCCGGCGCTCCTCTACCTGCCGGCCGGCGCGGGCCAGTTCCCCGCCGTCGTCCACCCACCGGGCCACTGGATGGAGAACGCGAAGCTCGAGCCGGACCTCCAGCGGACGAACGTCGCGCTCGCGCGGAGCGGGGTCGCCGTCCTCTGCTACGACACCCTCGGCCAGGGTGAGCGGCGGATCGGCTGGCACCAGCACGGGCAGCTCGCCACGCTTCTAGTCGGCACGACGACGCTCGCCGTCATGGTCGCGGAGAGCCGCCGCGCGCTCGACGTCCTCGCCGCGCGCCGGGAGGTCGATCCGGCCCGGCTCGGCATCGTCGGCGCTTCGGGCGGAGGCTGGTCGAGCATCTTCGCGACCGCGCTCGACGAGCGCGTGCAGGCGGCGGCGATCGTCTGCATCGTCAACACGCACCTCGGCCAGATCCGGGCCGCGCGCGGCACCGGGTGGGACGGCCACGTCTGCCTCTGCAACCAGCTCCCCGGGCTCGCCGCGCTCGGCTCGATCGGTGAGATCATGGCGCTCGCCGCGCCGCGCGCCCTCCTCCAGGTGAACGCGGTCGACGACCCGCCGTTCCCGATCGAGGGGGCCCGCCGCGTCGCCGCCGAGGTCGGAGAGCTCTACTCGGCGGCCTGGGCGCTGGACGCTTTCGACTACGCCGAGGTCGCGGGCGGCCATGGCCTCCGGCCCGAGGCGCGCGCGCGGACGGTGAGCTGGCTCACCCGCCGCCTCGGCGGGGAGCTCGTGCCGGAGCGCGAGGACGAGCCGTTGCTCGCCGCGCCCTACGAGACGACCCACGCCGACGACCTCGACGAGGGCCGTCCGCAGACCTTCGTGCGGCCACGCGCCCGGCTCGAGGGCGAGTGCGTCGACGAGCAGCTCGATTCGAACGGGCCGCTCGTCGAGCTCGCCCGTGCCCGAGCTGCGCGCCTGCGCGGCGCGCGCCCGCGGGCGACGCGGGAGACGCTCGCGAAGGCGCTCGGCCCGTTCCCCGGGCCCGGCCCGATCGGGACCATCGTCGAGAACCGGATCGCGATCGAGGGCGGCTTCGCCGAGCGCCTCTCGTTCGCGAGCGAGGAGGGCGTGCGGATCGACGCTGTCCTCCTGCTGCCGGGGGGCTTCTCGGACGAGGCGCCCCCGGTCGTCGTCCTCCTCGACGAGGGCGGCAAGGCCGAGGCGCTCGCCTCGCCCGAGGCGGAGCGTGCACGCGCCCTCGGCTGCGCCGTGCTTGGGCCCGACCTCCGTGGCACGGGCGAGTCTGCCTGCGCGGAGTTCGAGACGGCGACTGCGGCCTTCATGCTCGACCGGGATCTCCTGAATCAGCGCGTCTGGGACGTCCTCCGCGCGGTCGAGTGCGTCTGGCGCCGCGCCGTCCTCGGCCAGCAGGTCGACCGCGGTCGAATTGTCGTGTGGGGGCGCGGCGCGTTCGGCCTCCTCGCGCTCCTCGCCGCGGCGCTCGACGAGCGGATCGCCGGCGCAGGAACGAGCGCGTTCGCGTCCTCGCTCGAGGAGCTGCTCGTCTTCGACCCGCCGCACACGCCGATGCTCTACCGCTATCGCCTGCTCGAGCGGCTCGACCTCGCCGACCTCGTCGCGCTTGCCGCTCCGCGGCCCGTCCTCGCCGACGGAGCGCTCGCCGCCCTCCTCGCGAGGCTCCGATGAGCGAGGTTCGCCCGGGCGTCCACCGGCTCGAGGAGCTCGACGGCCCGCGCATCCTCTGCCAGTACGCCGTCGAGTGCGAGGAGAGGACGCTCGCCGTGGACGCGGGGCTTCCCGAGAGCCCGGCGAGGGGGCTCCTGCCGCTCCTCTCCCGGCTCGGCTGCCCCGTGACCCTCGTCGTCACGCACCCGGACGCCGACCACAGCGCGGGAGCCGCCGCCGTGAGAGCCGCGCTCCCCGAGCTGGAGATCGTGGCCGGAGCGGCCGATGCCGGCCTCGTCGGGAACCCCGAGCGGACGCTCGTC
>JBGPNP010000112.1:0-7760 GCA_041487575.1 Gaiellaceae bacterium
AGATGATGTCGAACTCGGCCTGCTTGAACGGCGGCGCGACCTTGTTCTTCACCACCTTGACGCGGACTCGATTGCCGACCGCCTCGACGCCCTCCTTGAGCGTCTCGATGCGGCGGATGTCGAGCCGGATCGTCGAGTAGAACTTGAGCGCCCGCCCGCCCGGCGTCGTCTCCGGGTTGCCGAACATGACGCCGATCTTCTCGCGGAGCTGGTTCGTGAAGAGGGCGACCGTGCCCGTGCGGTTGAGCGTGCCGGCGAGCTTGCGGAGCGCCTGGCTCATGAGCCGGGCCTGCATGCCGACGTGGCTGTCGCCCATCTCGCCTTCGATCTCGGCCTTGGGCACGAGCGCCGCGACCGAGTCCACGGCGACGACGTCGACCGCGCCCGAGCGGATGAGGAGCTCGGTGATCTCGAGCGCCTGCTCGCCGTAGTCGGGCTGCGAGACGAGCAGGTCGTCGATGTTGAGGCCGATCCGTCGCGCATAGCTCGGGTCCATGGCGTGCTCGGCGTCGATGAAGGCGCAGATGCCGCCGCGCCGCTGCGCCTCGGCGATGACGTGGTAGACGAGGGTCGTCTTGCCCGACGACTCGGGGCCGAAGACCTCGATGATCCGGCCCCGCGGCAGGCCGCCGACGCCGAGCGCCATGTCGAGGGAGAGCGCGCCGGTCGAGATCGAGGGGATGGCGAACTGGCCCCGCTCCCCCATCCGCATGACCGAGCCTTTCCCGTACTGCCGCTCGATCTGACTCAAGGCGGCCTCGAGTGACTGCTGGCGATCCAACGTCAACCTCCTAGGGCAACGGATTCGAGAACGTCGTACTGCGCCCCGCTCGGTCGCAGCACTGAATGATAGAGAGCGACCTCGGACGGACTGAACGTCCCGAGGTCAGGTGCCGGCGGCCGAAGCCGCGGGGGCACGCGGAAGCGCGCGACCGTGACGTGCGGGAGCCAGCTGCGGAACTCGCGCTTGTAGACCCCGAGCCCCTCCAGGCGGAGCATGAGCCCCTCGGCGAGGACGTGTGCGTGCCTCGGCTCGTCCTCACCGAGGACGACCATGCCGACGCGGACGGTCTCGCGGTAGCCCACGGCCTGGAGCACGGGCCGGCCGGCTTCGCGGGCCGTCTCGCGCAGGGCACCGACGATGCCCTCGACGTCGGAGGCAGGCCGGCTTCCGAGGAACGCGAGCGTGACGTGGAGGTGACTCCGCGGGAGCGCCCGCACTCCCTCGCGACCCGCGATCTCCCGGGCCTGCCAGGCGGACAGGCGCTCGACGGTCTCGCCGGGGAGCCGGAGGGCGCAGAAGAGGCGAAGCCGCTCATGGCCCTCGACGGTAGCCGGAGAAGTCACGCCTGTGTGTGCCCGAACCGTGCCGAATCTGTGCCGGCCTGTGTCAGAAGCTTGCGCAGCAGATGGAGAGCGGCGACGGCGGCACGGGTCCGGATGGCCTCGCGGTCGCCGGGAAGCTCCAGCCGCTGCGCCAGCTCGCCGTCGGCTGAGCTCGCGCAGAGATGGACGAGCCCGACGGGCTTCTCGGGAGTGCCTCCCCCCGGGCCGGCCACGCCCGTGACCGCGACCGCGACCGCGGCTCCGAGCTCGGCTCTCGCCCCGCCGGCCATGGCGACCGCCGCCTCCGCCGACACGGCGCCGTGGCGCTCGAGGAGCTCCGGCGCGACGCCGAGGCCCGCCACTTTGACTCCGTTCGCGTAGGCAACGACGCCTCCGACGTAGACGTCGCTCGCTCCCGGGATCGAGGTGAGCCGCGCGCCGACGAGGCCGCCCGTGCACGACTCCGCGGTCGCGAGCGTGAGCCCTAGCCGCCGGCAGAGATCGAGGACGAGGTCCTCGACGGCGCGCTCGTCCTCGGCGAAGAGCTGCCCCCCGAACCGCATGCGGAGCTCCTCCTCGAGCGCCTCCGCCCGCGTCTCGCCGCCCGGCTCGACGAAGAGGTCGACGTGGATCTCGAGGTCGCGCGCGCAGACGGTCACCTCCACCCCGTCCCCGTCGCCGCCCGCCTCGTCGAGCGCCCGCGCCACCTGCGACTCGCCGGGGCCGAAGAAGCGGAGCACGCGATGCCCGCGCGGGCGCGCGCGGGCGACGACCCGTCCGAAGGCCGGGTGGGCGACGGCGTTCGGCCACAGCCGCCGCAACTCACCCGGCGGGCCCGGGAGCGCGACGGCGACGCGGTTCTCGTGCTCGAGAAGGAGCGCCGGCGCCGTCCCCGCGAGACCGAGCGCGACGGCTCCCTCCGGGAGGGAGGCCTGCTTGCGAACGCCGGGGGCGAAGTCGGCGTACGGTCGACCGAGCCGCTCCGAGACGCTGCGCGATACCGCCTCGATCTTCCGCTCGAGCTCCGGGACGAGAACGATCCGCCGTCCGGCCGCGCGGGCGATCAGCTCGACCGTGCGGTCGTCGTGGGTCGGGCCGAGGCCCCCCGAGAAGACTGCAAGGTCGGCCTCGAGCGCCTCTCCGACGACGCGCTCGAGCTCCTCGGGCCGGTCGCCGACGACGATGATCTCCGCCGGCTCGAGCCCGAGCCGCACGAGCTCCTGCGCGAGGAAGGGGCCGTTCAGGTCACTGCGGCCACCGCGGACGAGCTCGCTGCCCGTGACGACCACGACCGCGCGCGGGCCGGGCACCAGCCGCTTACCCCGTCGAGACCGACTCGACGCCCTTGGCCGTGACGACGACTACCGACGGGCCGCCCGGGAGCTGGGCAGGTAGGCCGTTCAGGCTTGCGACGAGGTTCTGAGCGGCGCCGAGCTGGATCCAGAGGCGCTTCTTCTTGAAAGTTTGGCTCTGCCCCTTGTCGAGCGTGCCCTCGTAGAGGAGCTCGCCCGTCGGGGACCCGGCGTGGACGGTGAGCCGGCTCGGCCCGTAGACCGCCGTGAGGATGAGCTTCGCCGTCTTCACCCGGCCCTTCACGGGCGTCCCGCCCAGGACCGGCGCCGTCGCGGGCGGCTGGGGCTGAGCGGGCTGAATCGCAGCCGGTGTCTGGGTCGTCCCGCCGAAGTTGACGACATCGGCGCCCGACCTGCCGCCGGCGCCGAATTTCCAGGCGACGACGACGAGGACCGTGACCGCGACGATGCCCGCCAGGGCGACGACGATGAAGTTCGACTCCGCGGGCCGCGAACGGGTCTTCCGCAGCCGGGACTGAGCAGCGACAGGCTCGTCGTAGGTGGCGAAGCGCGAGTTGAACTCGTCGACGTAGAGCTGCCCATCGAGGCGAAGGTAGTTCGCGTAGGTGCGGAGGAAGCCCTTGACGTACGTCTCGCCCGGAAGGAGCTCGAAGTGCTCCTCCTCGAGAGCCTGCAGGTACTTGACGCGGATCTTGGTGTCGGCCTCGGCGCGGTTGAGGTCGAGCCCCTGCCGTAGCCGCGCCTCGCGCAGGCTGTTGCCGATCTCGAACACTGGGCTCCGATTGTAGCGGCGGCCTCCTTCGCCGCTCCTGGCAGAAAGGCTAGTCGAGCGCGAGCGTCAGCACCGCATAGACGCCGAAGGCGAACGCGGCGGTCAGCGAGACCAGGAGCGCCGCCGTTCCGAGCAGCCGCCCCAACGCGGCAACGCCCGAGCCGCCGATCCGTCCGAGCGTCCGCTGGTAGTCGAAGCGCGCCCGCCGCGAGAGCGAGAGCGAAACGAGCGCGAGGAAGAACCCGATCCCGACCCCGCCGCCGACCTCCTTGAGGCCGACATCCGAGCGGATCCGGGCGAGCACGGCTACCGCACCGAGGAGGCCGAGCGCGAGCAGACCGAGCAACACCGAGACGACGGCCTTCGGGTTCCTCACTTCTACTGCTTCACGTAGGGCTTCCCGACCGCGGCCGGCGGCCGGGTGCGGCCGATGATGCCGGCGACGGCGACGAGCGTGAGGACGTACGGCAAGGCCGTGAAGAGAGTCGAGATGGAAAGCGAGTACGCCTGGAGGTTGACTCCGAGCGCACTCGAGAACCCGAACAGGAGGCAGGCCGCGGCCGCGCCGAACGGGCGCCAGTTGCCGAAGATCAGCGCGGCGAGCGCGATGAACCCGCGTCCCGCGCTCATGTTCTCCCCGAACGAGTTCCCGAACCCGATCGAGAGGTACGCCCCTCCGGCCGCCGCCAGCATGCCGGAAAGCGTAACGGCACCGTACCGCACCGCGTAGACGCTGATACCCACCGTGTCCGCGGCTCGTGGGTGCTCTCCGCACGCCCGGATGCGGAGGCCGATCGGCGTCTTGAAGACCACGATCCAGACGACGAAGACGAGCACGATTGCGACCCAGATCATCAGATCGACCTGCCCGAAGACGTCGTCGAGGAAGCCTCCCACGCCCGGGATGTGTCGCAGGAATCGCAGCGAGACGTCGGGGATCGTGGACACGTCCGTGGGCGTCCCCTGCTGGCCGTAGAGCTTGATGTAGAGGTAGCTCGTCACCCCGAGCGCGAGGAAGTTGATCGCCGTGCCGCCGACGATCTGGTCCGCGCGGAGCGACACGGAGAAGAACGCGTGCAGGAGCCCCATCAGTCCACCCGCGCCGATCCCGATGGCGAGCCCGAGGATCCAGGTGCCGGTCACGTCGGCGCCCCAGATGGTGAAGAAGGCCCCGGTCAGCATCATCCCCTCGAGGCCGATGTTGACCACCCCCGAGCGCTCCGAGAAGAGGCCGCCGAGCGACGCGAACACGAGCGGCGTGGCCCAGCGGAGCATCGCCGCGAACAGGGCTCCCCAGGCGACGACCACCTCGAGCTTGCCCACGCTCGAGCGGGTGGCGAAGTAGCCGATCAGCAATCCGATGAGCCCCGCTGCCGCCGCGTAGCCGCCGATTCGCCGCTCGACGCGGAGCCACGAGCCGACGCCGAGCGCGACTGCGACGCCGCCGATCACGATCGGGGCGATCGGGCTGCGCACCTCGATGGGGGGAAGAGCGACGAGAGCGGCGCAAACGCCTACGACGACGCCGGCCCAGGCCACAGCCCGTGGGCTGCGGGCGAACCGGCTCATAGCGCGGCCCTTCGAGCGCGAGTCCGTCTGAGCCGGCCGAGCGCCAGCAGCACGATCACGTCCGCGCCGACGAAGAGGACGACGAGCCCCTGGATGATGACAGCGAGGGGCGACCCGAGACCCGGCGGGAAGGCCTCGGTGCTGAGGTTGCGCGAGGCCGTTCCGGTCTGGAGGGCTGCGAAGAGGAGCGCCGCGAGGGCGACCCCAACCGCCCTGTTGCGCCCGAGCAGGGCGACAGCGATGCCGATGAAGCCGATCGACGAGCTGGTGAGCTGCGTCTTGTCGAGCCGGAATTCCCAGCCCAGGATGTCGAGTGCACCCGCGAGGCCGGCGAAGAGCCCGGCGATCGCCATCGCCAGGAAGTAGTTGCGGGCGACGCTGATGCCGCCGTAGCGCGCGGCCTCGGGGCTGTGCCCGACAGCGCGCACCTCATAGCCGAGGGTCGTGCGGTTGAGCGTGAGCGAGTAGATGACGACAGCGGCGAGGGCGACGAACAAGCCGATGTGGAGGCCCTGCAGGAGCGGGTCACCCCAGAAGACGCTCAGCTTCGCCTTGTCCGGGATGTCGGCCGACGAGGGAACCGACTCGGCGCCGGGCGCGTTGGTCTGGAACGGCCCGCCGATGTCGAAGAAGTACGAGCCGACCCAGATGACGATCCAGTTGAGCATGATCGTCGAGATCACCTCGTGGGCTCCGACAGTCCCCTTGAGGATCCCGGCGATGCCCGCGAGCGCCGCGCCGGCGAGCATCCCTCCGAGCACCGTGACGAGGATGAGGAGGACGCCGGGGAGGTCGACCGCTCTGGGAAGCTCGGTCGCGATGAGGACGGCGGCGATGGAGCCGGCAAGGTACTGCCCCTGGCCGCCGATGTTGAAGAGGCCGCAGCGGAAGGCGAAAGCGACGGCAAGGCCCGTCAGCACCAAAGCTGTCCAGAGGAGCAGCGTCTGCTCGAGGTTCGACGCGGCCTGCGAGGAGAAGTCGTTCGTCTCCCACGGGAACCAGACGCGGCTGTGCGAGAAGGGCACGCCGATGTCGTGGTTGCCGACGTGGAAGAACCAGTTGAGCCCGGTGCCGTTGAAGATCGCCCTGTACGTCTTGAGCGTGTCCCCGAGGTTCCCCGTGGTCAGGAGCACGACCACGCCGCTGATCAGGAAGGCCAGCAAAACCGTGATCACGGGCGCCACGAGACCCTCAGCCTTCTGCAGCACCCGGTAGCGCTCGAGCAGCGTCGGCGCCTCGGGCGCGCCGGACGGCTCGTCCGGAAGCTGCTCAGCCGAGTCGCTCATCGCCCCGCCGCGCTCTCGACATCCTCCCGAGCGAAGCGAAGGGACAAGCTCGACCCCGCGGAAAATGCGCAGCATTTTTCGCGGATTTAGGCCGCCTCCTTCTGCCCGCCGCCGGTCATCGCGATGCCGAGCTCCTCCTCGGTCGCAGTCGGCGGGAACTCGCCGACGAGCTCGCCCTCGAACATGACGAGGATGCGGTCGGCGAGCGAGAGGATCTCGTCCAGCTCGAGCGAGACGAGCAGGACTCCCCTGCCCTCGTCGCGCTCCTGCACTAGGCGACGGTGGACGAACTCGATCGCGCCGACGTCGAGGCCGCGGGTCGGCTGGGCGGCGATCAGCACGCGCGGATCGCGGTCGATCTCGCGGGCGACGATCACCTTCTGCTGGTTCCCGCCGGAGAGAGCACTCGCCCGCGTTTCCGGCCCTCCGCCCCGCACGTCGAACTCACGGATCAGCCGGCGCGCGCGCTCGACGAGCCGGCGCGGATAGAGCCATCCGAAACGGGAGTTCGGCTCCTTCCCGTAGTCGTGCAAGGCGATGTTCTCGGCGAGCGTGAAGTCGAGGACGAGGCCACGGCGCTGGCGATCCTGAGGAATGTGGCCGATGCCCGCGTCGAAGTGCTCCCGGACGGTCTCGCCGGTGACGTCCTTCCCTCCGAGGGCAATCCGGCCTGTCTCCGCGTTTCGAAGCCCCGTAATGGCGTCGATCAGCTCGGCCTGGCCGTTGCCGTCGACGCCGGCGATTCCGACGATCTCGCCCGCACGCACCTGGAGCGAGACGCCGCGGACGGCTTCCAGGCCCCGGTCGTCGCGCACGTGGAGGCGGTCGACCTCGAGCAGGACGTCGCCGGGCTTCGCGGGCGCCTTCTTGACCTCGAGCAGCACCTCCCGGCCGACCATGAGGCGCGCCAGGCCCTCCTCGGTGGCTCCCGCGGCCGGGAGAGTGTCGATCCTCTTGCCCCGCCGGAGCACGGTGATTCGATCAGCGATCTGGAGCACCTCGCCGAGCTTGTGGCTGATGAACACGATCGAGAGCCCCTCGCGCGTGAGCGAGCGGAGGATCGCGAACAGCTCGCTCGCCTCCTGGGGCGTGAGCACGGCCGTGGGCTCGTCGAGGATGAGGATGTCCGCCTTCCTGTACAGGGCTTTGAGAATCTCGACGCGCTGCTGCTGGCCGACGGCGATGTCCTCGATGCGAGCGTCCGGGTCGACGGCGAAGCCGAACGTGCTCGCGAGCTCGCGGACGCGTTCGCGTGCCGACCCGTAGTCGAGGAAGACGCCGTGCTCGCTCGGCTCGGTGCCGAGGACGATGTTCTCGGCCACCGTCATCACCGGGATGAGCATGAAGTGCTGGTGCACCATCCCGATCCCGTGCTCGATCGCGTCCTTCGGCGACCGGAAGGTGATCGCCTTCCCGCCGACCCGGATCTCTCCCTCATCCGGGCGGTAGAGCCCGAAGAGCACGTTCATGAGCGTCGTCTTGCCGGCGCCGTTC
>JBGPNP010000113.1:0-7746 GCA_041487575.1 Gaiellaceae bacterium
GCCCCGCCCTGAGTCCGCACCGTCAAGGGCACCTTGAGCTGGCCGCCCGACATGTAACGGTGCTTCGCAGCCTGGAGGACGAGCTGCTCCATCGCGAGCGTCGTGAAGTCCTGGTACATGATCTCGACGATCGGGCGCATGCCCATCTCGGCCGCGCCGATGCCGGCGCCGACGATCGCCATCTCCGAGATCGGCGTGTTGCGGACGCGCTCGGGCCCGAACTCGGCGAGCATCCCGGCCGTCACCCCCATGGAGCCGCCCATCTCGGCGATGTCCTCGCCCATGATGAAGACGTCGGGGTCACGCCGCATCGCCTGGGTCATGGCGTCGCGAACCGCCTCGCGGTACGTGAGCTCGGGCATCAGAGCTCTCGCGCGGATCGGGGACGGGAGCTCGCGAGCGAAGCGAGGCGACTAACTCGCCCCGCGGAAAATGCGCAGCATTTTTCGCGGTTAGGGCTATGCATAGATGTTCTTCAGCGCGTCCTCGGGCCTGGGGTCGGTGCCGTGCTTGGCGAACTCGACCGAGGCGTCGGAGAGGCGGTGCGCCTCGCGGTCCATGTCCTCCCACTCCTCGGCGGGAAGATCGAGCCGCCGGCGCAGGTGGTCGATCGGGTCCTGCGTCTCGCGAAGCTCGCGGATCTCCTCCCTCGCCCTGTAGACCTGCGGGTCGCCGACGTAGTGGCCGGTCAGCCGCCAGGTCTCCGCGAGGAGGAAGACCGGCCCCTTGCCCGAGCGGGCATGCTCGAGCGCGCGCTTCGCGGTCCGGTAGACGGCCTCGACGTCCTGGCCGTCCACCCGCATCGACGGCATGCCGTAGGCCTCCGCCCGCTTGGTCAGGTCCTCGATCGGGAGCTGCTGGCGCGCCGGGGTCGACTCGGCGTAGTGGTTGTTCTCGCAGCAGAAGACCGCGGGCACCTTCCAGAGCTGCGCGAGGTTCAGCGACTCGTGGAACGTGCCGATGTTCGTCGCCCCGTCGCCGAAGAACGCGAGCGCGACGCGCGGCTCGGCGCGCAGCTTGAAGGCGAGGGCGGCGCCGACGATCGCGGGCAGCCCGCCGCCGACGACGGCGTTCGCGCCGATCAACCCGCGTTCGAGATCGTAGAGGTGCATCGAGCCGCCGTAGCCGTGGCTGCAGCCCTCGACCTTGCCGTAGAGCTCGGCCATCAGCTCGTTCGGGTGCATCCCCTTCGCGAGCGCATGGGCGTGGGCGCGGTGTGTCGACGCGATCACGTCCTGCTCCTCGAGCGCGCGGCAGACGCCGACCGCGACAGCCTCCTGGCCGATCGCGACGTGCAGGAACCCCGGAAGCTCACCCGCCCGAAATCGCTCCTCGACCTTCTCCTCGAAGCGGCGGATGAGGATCATCTCACGGAGGAAGTCCTTGAGACGTTCCGGCGACAGGCTCTGCTCCTTTTGCTCCACCGTGGCCACGCCGCCCGACAAGCTAGCAGAGGGCGTGCCCCGCGCACGGTGGCCGGTAAGATCGCGCCCGTGGCTCTTCCCGACCGCCTCGACGACATCCTCGCCGGCCTGCCGCGCGACTGGTCTGCGGCGCGGGTGGATCTCTCGCTCGAGGAGGCCGCGGAGGCGGACCGCGCCGCGCTCATCCTGGCGCCTGTGATGCCCGGACGGGCGGGGCCGGCCTTCAGCCTCCAGGTCTCGGCGGCGGCGGGCGGCGGCGGCCCGACGCCTGACCGCGCGCGCCGCGTGCTCGCCCGCCTCGACGAGGCGGGCATCCGGGCCCGCCTGACACTCGCCTCACACGAGGAAGAGGCGCCCGCCGAGGCCGCGTCGGCTCCAAGGCCGCAGACGCTCGCCGCCGCCTGGGACGAGCTCGTCGCGAAGCTGCCGGCGGACTGGTCCGACCTCTACGTCGAGCTCCGCCTCGGCTCGACGGACTTCCTCGACCGGGCTGCGCTCCTCCTCGGCCCGGTCAACCCGGCGACCTTCGACGTCGACCTGGGCTTCCGGTTTCGTTGCGCGCACAGCTTCGGCTACGGCGCGGCGCCGCAGATGGCGCGGCGCTGCCTCGAGCGGCTCGACGAGGAAGAGATCACGGGCGAGCTCTCGGTCGTGCGCGCCCTGTCGGACGCGAGGCCGGTCGCGACGCAGGGCCCGGTCTGGCGCCTCGGCGGCCGCGCGGTTTAGAACTCGTTTCAGAATGACGACTCGTCGCTGGGGTGCGATGGGTGGTGCGAGGCAAGGACGCAGGGAGCGTCCATACCGAGCCAGGTATGGGCGCGACCGAGGACGCCGCATCGCGCCGCCCAGCGCGGCCCGGCGGCACAGTGCTTCATTCTGAAACGGGTTCTTAGCGCCTGAAGCTCCAGAGCTTGTTCCCGACGAAGTTGAGCGGGGTCACGAGCACGATCGCGACGGCCTGTGCAGGGATCTTCCCGAAGCCGATCGCCACGAGGGCGGCGAGGAAGAGCAGGTTCGCCCCGAGCGCGACCGTGGAGACGACGAGGAAGCGAAGGCCCTGATAGGCGACGTGGCCCCGTTGGTGCCGGAAGGTCCAGATCCGGTTCCAGGTGTAGTTGTTCGTGACGGCGACGAAAAAGGAGGCGGCCGCGGCTCCGAGGTAGTGCAAGCCCGCCTCGTGCAGGAGCACCCAGTAGACCGCGAGGTTGACCGCGTAGCCCGAGAGGCCGACCGCGCAGAACTTCGCGAGCTGGAGCCAGTTCGCCGGGCGGCGCAGAGCATGACCGAGCCGACCGTTGAGGATCGCGCCGGCGCGCGGGTCGGTCGCTTCCGACTGACGGGCCACTGCGGGAAGGTTAGTCGGCGGATCGAACGGGGAGCGTTAGGTTAGGTACCTGCGACGGCGAGACGCCGCATCGTCGGCGGCGGCTCGATCCCGAAGTGGGCGAGCACGAGCGGCGCGAGGTCGGTCGTCTGCGGATCGGGCGGCAGGGGCGAGTCCTCGAACCCGGCCGCGATCAAAGGCACGGTCGAATCTCCCGCGAGGAGCGAGCCGTGGCTGCCCCCGCCGACGTGGTTTCGCCCGCCGAGATCCTCGAACTCGTAGCCCTCGGTCGCGGAAACGATCACCTCGCCGGCGTTCGGGCAGGCGAGTGCACGCCAGGAGCGCTCGAGGCCGTTCGGGTAGCGCTCCAGGTCGAGCACGGCCTCGTCCCCGTCGAGCGCGAAGCCGCCCTCCTCGGGAGCGAAGCGAAGCTCGGCGCCGCCGCGGCGCGCGACGGCGATTCCGTCCTCGCGGAAGAGAACGACGTCGGCCGACGGCACGCCGTCGAGGCGCATGGCGAGGTCGCGGGCGGGGACCCGGCAGGCCGGCAGGCGGAAGAGCATGCCGGCGCGGTTCGAGGCGCCGATCGCCACGTCGCAGGCATCCGGGTCGCCGTCCCGACGCCCGCCGTAGACGGCGAGGTCGGCGAACGCGTCCCGGAGCCGCGCGCTCCGCGTCACCTCCGACTGGCCGTGATCGGAGCAGACGACGAGCGCATAGCGCTCGAGGAACTCGTCCGCGCCGCCCGCTGCGTCCATCAGCCGGGCCAGGCAGCCGTCCGCCCGCTCGAGGGCATCAAGCGCGCCCTCTGGCCCGCGGAGGTGGGCGGCGTAATCGTAGTCGGTCAGGTAGTAGACGAGAAAGTCGAAGCCGTCCCGCGTCACGAGCCAGCGGCCGATCGCGGTCGCGTAGGCGTCGATGGAGCCACCGACGCGGTCGCGGATCGAGAGGCCCGCGCCCGTCTCGTCGGACTCCCAGAGGTTGAAGAAGAAGAACCGCTTCGGCCCGTAGGCGGCCTCGTACCAGCGGTTCCTGGCCGGTAGCGGGAGCCTTAGCTCGTGCCGGGTGCGGCCACGGTAGCAGGTGAAGTTGATCGCTCCCGCGGTCAGGCCGGCGTCCTCGACTGCCTCGAAGACCGTGGTGGCCGCCGGGTTGACGTGCCGGTGCGACATCTCCCAGACGGCGTCCTGGAGCGAGCGGCGCGCGCCGACAGCGCGGACGGCCGAGAAGGAGGAGCCATACTCGACGAGCCGCCGCTCGCCGCGGTGGTACCAGACGAGGTGCGGGATGTGGTGGACGTCCGGGTGGGCGCCGGTCGCGATCGTGGTCAGGCAGACCGGCGTGACCGAAGGGAACGTCGTGGTTCCCCGCGCGTCGAAACCGGTGTCGCGGAGGTGGGCCAGCGCCGGCACACGGCCCTCCACGATCCCACGCTCGAGCACGGCGGGGGAGAGGCCGTCGACGACGGCGAGGACGAGCTTCTTAGTGGTCGCCACCGTACGTACGGTCTCGTCTGGCCGCGCGAAAACCAAGCAGCCCAAGGACGCAGGGAGGCTGCATACCCATGCGGTATGTGGCCGACTGAGGACGCGGGGATGCGCCGGATTGCAGCCGGACGGGCGGGGCCGTATTTGCGGTGGCGACCACTTAATCCTTCGCAAGAATGCGGAGGCCCGCGTAGCGCGAGCCCGCGCGGCGCGCGAGCTTCCGACCGAGGAGCGGCGCCGCGAGCCCTTCCAGGTAGCCGAGGGCGGGAACGGCCGCCACCACGGCCGAGCCGAGGACGGCGGCCGGAAGGGACGCGGCCGAGAGCCCTCTCAGCGAGACGAGCGCAAGCCCGGCCGCGCCGGCGAGCGCGACGAAGGCCCAGAAGGCGGCGAGCACGCCGATGACCACGCCGACCGCGAGCGCGAGCGCGGCCGCCGCCGCGCCGAGCGCCCGCCCGGAGCCTCCGCGGAGCGCCCAGAGCGCCCCCGCGCCGGCCGTCACGCCGAGTCCCGCCGCGACGCCGACGAGGTACCAGTCGAGGAGCCCGTCCACGTACCCAGTCTAGCCGCGCGCTGCCACGATTACGTCGAGCGCGTCCCGCTCGGCCTCGAAGGTCGCCTCGGTGACGTCGCCGAGGTCCTCTCCGTCGACCTGGAGCGCGGTCAGGCGGTCGCACTCGATCCGGACCCGGTCGAAATCGTGCAGGTGGAGGATGTCCCGGGAACGGGTTTGACCGGGCCGGGCGAGCACCCACCAGGCGAGGACGGGGATCCGCCCCGCCCCAACCCGCCGCGGCGCGACGAGGTCGAGGCCGAGCTCGAAGCGGGCCTCGGGTGCGACATGCACCGGCAGGCGGCCGACGTACGTGTAGGGGTCGCAGTTGGCGACGAAGGCGAGGGCGGCTCGGCCGTGGCTCTCCACGGTCAGCGCGGGCTCGAAGCGGCCGCGGCGCATTGCGAGGAGGCGGAGGAGGGTCCAGAGGAAGACGGCATCCCCGGGCCGGCGGCCCCTGCGACGGCCGAAGCGGTCGATCGCGCGGACGACCTCGGCGTCGATGCCGAGGCCCGCGCTGAAGGTGAACCGCCGCCCGTTGACGCGGCCGAGCGAGATCCGGCGTCGCGCCTCCGAGCGGGCGAGCGCGCGCGCGCAGGCCACGGGATCGCGCGGCAGGCCGAGCGCGCGCGGCAGGACGCTCGTCCCGCCGCCCGGGAGGAATCCGACGGTGACACGCCCGTCGAGACCGTTCACGACCTCGTTGTAGACGCCGTCCCCGGAGAGGACGTAGATCCGACCACAGCTCTCGGAGAGCTCCGCCGCGAGCTCGGTTGCATGCCCGCGCGCTCGGGTCAGCCGCGTCTCGACCGGGCCCAGCTCCCGCTCGACCGCCGCGACGAGCTCGGGCGTGACTCGGCTCGCGAGAGGGTTGACGATCAGTGCAGCCCGCGTCACGTCTCGGCCCGCAGGATCCACTCCGCGAGGAACGGCTCGCTGATCCGGTACTCCCCCCGTCCCTCTCGGGCGACCAGCTCGTCCTTCATGAGCGCCCTCAGCGCTTTCTGGACCGTGGGCGCCACGGGGAGCCGGTGGCGGTGCAGGTAGTCGCCGCTGAGCGGCCGCCCCGGCTGCTCGCGCGCGAGCGCCTGCAGCACGAGCCGCTGGGCCGGCGCGGCCTTCTCCCAGACGAGGCTGAAGTGCGCGTGCTCCGCGCGGAGAACGTCCTCGAGAGCACGCTCGAGCCGCTCGACGGTCGCGCTCTCCGCGGGCGGCGTCTCCTCCCAGAGGAAGTAGCAGAGCTCCTGCGTCGCGTAGGGATGGCCCTTCGTCACCGCGAGCACTGCCGCTACGGCCTCGTCGCGCGCGTCCTTCCCCGATGAGCGGAAGCGCTCGCCGATGAAGCCGCGAAAGAGCTCGGGGGGGATGACACCGAGCTCCATCTGCTTCGCGCTCCGCCAGAAAGGCTCGTTCTCGTCGCTGAAGAGGCGCGCGATCACGTGCCGCTTGCTGCCAAGATAGACGTGAGCGACCTCGGGCTGCTCCTGGAACACCGAGCGCATGAGCTTCGGCAGGCGAGGGTCGATCTCCACGACCTCCTGGAACTCGTCGAGCACGAGCGCCACGTGCCTCCCTCGCTCCGCAGCGAGACGGCCTGGGAGCTCGAGGAGCCGCTCGAGCGTCGCGTCGACGTCCTCCGGGCGGTGGCCGGCGCCGAAGCCGAACGAGACCGAGCCGTCCTCGGGGTCGACGGTCACCGTCGGAGCAATCCGGAGGCCGCGAAAGATCCGGAGGCGCTCCCTCGCCCGGAAGAGGGGCGAAGCGAGGTCGTCGTGGATCGCCTC
Organism: Gaiellaceae bacterium; assembly: GCA_041487575.1. Classification (GTDB taxonomy): domain Bacteria; phylum Actinomycetota; class Thermoleophilia; order Gaiellales; family Gaiellaceae; genus JBGPNP01. The sequence continues at coordinate 6,573 of JBGPNP010000113.1, forward strand.
GGCGAGCTTCTCCGCGAGCTTCTGCTTCGTCGGCGCCCGCATCAGGTCCACGTAGGCGACGAGGACGCCGCCGGCGACGAGCTGCTGCGTGACCCGCCAGACGAGGGAGGACTTCCCGAGCCGTCGCGGCGAGAAGACGACGACGTCCTGGCCGTTGAGGATGTCGGTCTCGAGCTCACGGAGCTCCGGCTCCCGGTCCGTGAAGGCCTCGTCGAGCGCGAGCGCGCCGTACCGGAAGGGGTTGACGATGCCATCGTCCTTCATACCGGAGAGCATTATGCCATACGGGATTATTCCTTCTGGGATGAGAGCGGGGAGCCCGCTCCAGGCCGACGTCCCCGAGCCGCGGATCCCGTCGAGAAGAATAGGTCGCACCGGCAGCCCGGTACCCTCTACTCACGAACCTGACCGGACGACGGAGGTGAGACCGGTGGCTCGGAGCACACAGACCACACGGGACGAGCGCGCTCGCACCGCGGGGGACGCCGGGCCGCTCTCCGCGGACGACGTGCGCCTCATCGACGCCTACTGGCGGGCGGCGAACTACCTGTCGGTCGGGCAGATCTACCTGCTCGACAACCCGCTCCTGCGCGAGCCTCTCAGGGCCGAGCACATCAAGCCGCGCCTGCTCGGACACTGGGGCACGACCCCGGGGCTGAACTTCGTCTACGTCCACTTGAACCGGGCAATCCGGGCGCGCGACCTCAACGCCATCTACGTCACCGGGCCCGGGCACGGAGGGCCCGGGATCGTCGCCAACGCGTACCTCGAGGGTGCCTACACCGACCTCTACCCTCACGTCAGCCGGGACGAGGACGGGCTGCGCGCCCTTTTCCGGCAGTTCTCCTTCCCGGGCGGGATCCCGAGTCACGTCGCGCCCGAGACGCCCGGCTCGATCCACGAGGGCGGCGAGCTCGGCTACTCGCTCGCCCACGCCTTCGGCGCGGCGTTCGACAACCCGGACCTCGTCGTCGCATGCGTCGTCGGGGACGGCGAGGCCGAGACGGGCCCGCTTGCGACGAGCTGGCACTCGAACAAGTTCCTGAACCCGACGCGCGACGGCGCGGTCCTGCCCATCCTTCATTTGAACGGCTACAAGATCGCCGGTCCCACGGTCCTCGCGCGTATCCCGCACGAGGAGCTACAGGCGCTCTTCCACGGCTATGGGTACGAC
>JBGPNP010000114.1:0-7720 GCA_041487575.1 Gaiellaceae bacterium
AGGAGCAGCAGCCAGACGGGCGCGCTCACGTCGCCGAGCCGCCCTAGGAGCGAGGCGTCGCCGGCCACGATTCCGCCCGGGAAGCTCCACCACGGCTGCGCGACGGCCCAGGAACGGGCTTGTGGACGAAGAACCGTGCCCAGGCGGCGACGAGGACGGGTGCGATGTACTCGATCACGAGCGCCGTGCCGATGTCGAGCCGCTGAATGGCGGCGAAGTAGAGGAAGTGGACGAACGCGAGCCCGCAGATCCCGAAAGCGGCGATCCAGAGCCACTCACGCCGATGCCGAAACCGGAGCGCGCGCGGCCTGAGGAGCGCCAGCGCCGCCAGCATGAGCAGGCCGGAGCCGGTCGAGCGAACCTGGGCGAGCCGCAGCGCGGAGAGGCCGCCGGACTCGATCACGACCTTCGCCACGACCGCGTTCAAGCTCCAGAGAGCGACCGCCCCGATCACGAGCGCGTAGCCGAGAGCCGGCCGGCGCCGCCGCACCTCCTCCTCGGCTGGAGCGGGGAAGGGGGCGTCGACCACGGCGCATGACCATACTCATCGCCGCGATCCGAGGGTCGGTACGCGGCGCAGCCGCGTAGCGCTCCCGGTGGAAGCCTCTGCTTCGCGCTCCGGTTGCCGCCCGGGGGCTCCGTCTACACTTCGCGGCGGCGGGACGTAGCGCAGCCTGGTAGCGCGCCTGCTTTGGGAGCAGGAGGCCGGCGGTTCGAATCCGCCCGTCCCGACCTCCGGGAGCCCGCTGTTGGAGCGGGTTCCCTCGTCTAGACGTTCTCTTCGCTGACGACGGGTGCGGGCGTCGCGAGCTCGCTAGTGCCCATTCGTGCCCATTGCGCTCACTCCACGGCCCGATCGAACTCGGCCCGCTCCGAGTCGGGTCGATTGAGCAGATGCGAATGGCGAACGCTCTCTGCCTTGCGTCGAGCTCGCAGAAGGACAACTGGCCTCAGCAGCGGCTAATTGATGACGTCTGGCGCAACCGGGCGCTTCGCATCAGACGGGCGATCACCATTGGGCCATCCGTCCCGAAACTCGAGCCTGTCAGTGCCGACAGGCGTCACTCGGACGATTCGCAGCTCCCACGCTTCATTTCTCGTCCTCATCTCAACGGCGGCCGCGACGTTCGTTCGTATCTGGGCCGGAACCCAGGCCGGGAAGCGGTCGTAGCCGCCTTCGAGGAGGTCGTCCCACATCAGCCGGCGGCTGCGCGCCGTGAAGCGTCGGGCGCAGAGGTCGAGTGGCGTCTGGACGCTGGTCTCGAACAGGTCGCTACAGCGGCTGGTTTCCCAGACCTCCTCAGACGCGCCGGTCGCGAGGTAGGCGGCATCGACGTCGCCGCGGCCGGCGAGAGGCGCCATCTTGAAGAGGTCCCAGATCGCCTCGTAGAGCTTGTCGGCTGCGCACCACTTGAGTTCCGCAGCAAGGAGAAGGCTCGAGGCGCTTGGCGCCTTGCGGACGAGGATGTCGACGTTGCCCGCCGCCGGCCATCCGGGTATCTCGAGCCTGCGATCCTTCTCGGCGAGGCCCGGGAACCGCGCGTCCAGCGCGCGCACGAACGCTGGCTCGAGATCCGCGCGCTCTCCAAGGACGGAGAGCCCGCCACCGTTGCGCGCACGCTCCTCAAGCCTCTCTGCGACCTCTGCCGCCACCTCGCGCACGACTGAGCTGTCTTGCCACGTACCGCCACGACGGCTCTTCCATTGGCGAACCATCTCGATCTGCTCCGGCGTCTCCGGACAGGGCTTGCTCCAAAGCGCCCGCATCAGCTCGTGCGTGCGCGCAAGCGCCTCGTCCGGGCGCAAGCCCCGCTCGATGAGGTAGCAGCCAATGACGACGCCAGTCCGGCCGCAGCCGCCTCGGCAATGGACGTAGACGATGCCCCGGTCGCTAGCGCTCTCGACGAGGTCGAGCGCCTCCCGAACCTGCGCGACGCTCGGGCAACTGACGTCGCGTACTGCGATGCGATGGTGCGCTGCATCTCTGGGCAGAAGCCGAGCGTACGGAAGCAGCTCCCCGTCCTCGGTGAGGTCGACGAACGTCCGGACGCCGGCGTCCACGAGCGCGGCGACCTTCGATACCGCGTCGCGGTCTAGCTTCGCGCCTGGGTATTTGCCCGCGAGGACGCGCGGGGTGACCCAGTACGACTCGGGCGTCGGCGCGCTCACAGCGCGATCTCGCAGAGCCGGTCGGCAAAGTCGCGAATCAGGTCGTGGAGCGCGAGCTTCGCCCGCCACTCCTGCGGGATACCGCGCTCGCCGTAGATCGCACCGGCGATCTGACCGTAGATGGCCCCGGTCGTGTCTGCATCGTCGCCGAGGTTCACGGCGAGCAGCGCTCCCTCCCGAAACGAATCCGTCCGGTGGAGCGCCCAGAGCGCCGCCTCGAGCGACCGAACGACGTATCCGCTCCCCTTGATCTCCGGCGGATCCTTCCGCTTGAAGGAGCCCCCCGCGACCTCCTCGATCTCCGAATGGAGGTCGCCCCAGCGCCAGAAGTCCTCGCTAAGCAGCTCCTCCTTGTGGCTGCCGCTGACGGCGCCGGCGATCAGCGCGCCGAGATACCTGCAGGCGTCTACGGGGCGGGGCGCTGGATGTGTCGTTACCGAGCTTCGGCCCGAGTACTCGATCGCTGCCTCGACGTCCGGGTAAGCGAGCGGCACGGGCGCCAGTCGCATGATCGATCCGTTTCCCGACTTCTCTGGATCGGGCGAGGCCGGCTCGGGGGAGGGAACGCGTTCGAACGACGCAAGGGCGGCCCGAGTCTGGATGCCAATGTCGAAGCATGTTCCGGTGCTGCTGAGGTGCCCGTGGCGCCACCAGCGAACGTAGCGCTCGAGCTGGTCGACGGGGTCGAAGCCGCGGCAGTCGAGCAGGCTCTCGGCGAGGCAGAGCGCCATCGACGTGTCATCCGTCCACTGCCCAGGGCGGAGCCCGAACGGCCCGCCGCCCACCATGTCCCCGATCGGCGCGAAGCTGCCGGGCGGCTTGAACTCAAGCGTCGTACCCAGGGCATCGCCGCAGGCGAGGCCGAGGAGCCCTCCGCGGCAACGGCTGATCGTCCCTTGGTCGACTGTCACCACCGCACTCCAGGAAGATGATCGTACGCGAGATGCTGCTTCAGCACCGGCCCGCGGCTACGAGGCCCGAAAGGGGCCTCGCATCGCGCTTGGGAGCAGGAGGCCCGCGGTTTGAATCCGCCCGTCTCGATCGGGGAAGTCCCGGAGCCGCCGGACTCCTAGTCAGAGGTCATCAGCCAAGAGGCCGGGGCCCGAGCTACTATCTCTCTCGAGCAAGCCGGCTACGAGGAGGTGCGCGAACATGACTCTCTGGAAGCGCGAGAGGGCACGGCGCAGCCGCAAGAAGGTCCTCGTGCCTCTGGCTCTCCTCACTGCGGGCGGAGTGGCCGTCGGGATCAAGCGGCGCCGGCATCGCCCGTCAGAGGAGCAGTAGGCGTACGCGGCGCGTCGTGGAGGGAGGCCCGGCCCTGGGGCCGCGTCCTCCCCTTCGCGCCTTCGACGGCGTTTGGCAAGCCCGTCCGCGCCCGAGTAGGATCGCGGACGTGACGGTTACGCCGGTTGATGCGCTTGGACACGTTCCGATGCTCGCGGGGCTGGACCGGAAGCACCTCGAGCGGCTCGCGCGCGACTTCACGGAGAACGTCTTTCCCGCCGGGAGCTCCGTTGTCAAGCAGGGGGAGGAGCGCGGCATCGGCTTCTTCGTCATCGCCGAGGGCCAGGCCTCCGTCGAGGTCGACGGCAAGGAGGTCAACCGGCTCGGGCCCGGCGACCACTTCGGCGAGATCGCGCTCATCGGCGACCGCGTGCGCACGGCGTCGGTCACGGCGGTCACCGACCTCCACTGCCTCGTCATGACGATCTGGGAGTTCCGCGCCTTCGTCCAGGGCGACGCGGACGTTGCCTGGCGGCTTCTCGAGCACCTCGCGGCGCTCATCCAGCTGCAAGAGCTCCAGGCCGCCGCCGGCTAGAGCGCGGGGTCGATTCCCCCAAAATGGGGAGTCGGAGTCCCCTCCCTGGGTTCGATGCTTAGCGCACGTCCCCGTGCATGGAGATGCCGATGCTGCGGTCCGCATACCCGCTCGACCTCCCGCCGCGACGATGACGCTGCCCCTACGGGCTGTCCCGGACACGAACGGCACACTCGGGCTCCCCCCGGAGAGCACGGCGCGGCTCGTCGAGTCCTACCGCCGCCTCGCGGAGGTCTTCCATCACGTCCTCTCGGAGCAGAGCCTCGACGCGCTGCTCGAGCGGATCGCGGACGCGCTGGCCGAGCTGATCCCGCACGACTCGCTCGTCATCTACGAGGCGGACGAGTCGCGGGCGCTCCTCGTTCCGGTCCTGGCGCGGGACAAGTGGGCGGACGAGATCCTGAGCCAGACGTGCAGCTTCGGCGAGGGCATCACGGGCTGGGCGGCGAAGCACCGGGAGGCCGTGCTCTCCAACCAGGTGCAGAAAGATCCGCGTGCGAAGACTGTCGCCGGCACGCCGGAAGGAGAGCCGGAGGCGCTCGTCTCGGTCCCGCTCGTCGCGCGAGACTCGCTTACGGGCGTCCTCAACATCTACCGGCTCGGCGAGGGCGTCGGCTTCAGCCGGGAGGAGCTCGAGCTCGCGAAGCGCTTCGGCGACGCGGCCGCGCTCGCGCTCGACAACGCGCACGTTCGCGCCCGGCTCGAGCGGCAGGCGCAGACCGACTCGCTGACCGGCCTCTACAACCACCGCTTCTTCCACGAGCGCCTCCGAGCCGAGCTCGCACGCGCGAGCCGCTCGCACGACTCGGTCGCGCTCCTCATGCTCGACATCGACGACTTCAAGAAGGTCAACGACATCTACGGGCACGGCATCGGCGACCAGGTGATCGTCGGGCTCGCCGGCACTCTCGCGGGTCTCGTGCGCGCGTCGGACGTCGTCTGCAGGCTTGGCGGCGAGGAGTTCGCCGTCATCCTGCCCTCCTGCACCGCCGCCGACGCGGTCGGGCTCGCCGAGCGGCTGACCGAGGCGCTCCTCGGCGCAGAGTTCGAGTCGGCCGGGCGGATCAGCGTCTCGTCGGGCGTCTCCGAGGGGCCGCGGCACGCCATGAACCCGCGTGACCTCGTCGCCTACGCGGAGGCCGCCATGATGACCGCGAAGGCCCGCGGCAACGGCCTCATCGTCCCGTTTGAGGAGGGGAGGACCGAGCGGCCGGTCGTCGACGAGGCCGACTGGCACGACATGCGCTCGATCGCGCAGCTGAAGATGCTCCAGAGCCTCGCCGGGAAGCTCAACCGCTTGAACGAGGTGCGCCGGATCGGCGAGGTGATCGTGAACGAGCTCCGGGGTCTCATCGACTACCACAACTGTCGCGTCTACATCCTCGAGGAGGACGTCCTCGTGCCGATCGCGTTCCGCGGCGAGCTCGGCGAGTACGGCGCGGAGCGGGTGCAGCTCCTGCAGGTCAAGGTCGGCGAGGGGATCACGGGCACGGTCGCCGCGACGAGCCGCTCGGTCCTGATCCCGAACGCGCTCCAGTGCGAGTTCGCCGTCCAGGTGCCGGGCACGCCCGAGATCGACGAGTCGATGGTCGCCGTGCCGCTCCTCTACAGCGGCCGGACGATCGGCGTGATCGTCCTGTCCAAGCTCGGCATCGGCCAGTTCGACGAGGACGACGTGCGCCTCCTCGAGGTGCTCGGCGGACAGGCCTCGGTCGCGCTCGAGAACGCGCGCCTCTACGAGGCCCAGCTCCGGGAGGCGCGGAGCGCGCGGGAGAGCGCGGAGATCGCGAACGCCCTACTCCTCTTCAGCCAGGAGCTTGCGTCCGCCGAGGAGATGGACGAGGTGCTCGACCGCATCGTCGAGCTCTCGGGCCGGATCCTCGGCTCGCCGCGGACCTCGGTGTGGCTCCAGGATCCCGAGACGCGGGAGATCGAGCCGCGCGCCCTGTGGGGCTACGACGAGGTTCACGAGGCGCAGGTGCTCGAGCTCCGCTTCAGCGCCGAGCTTGCCGGGGGTCTCCTCGACCTCGCCGAGCCCTTCATCCTCGAGCCGGAAGCGATCGAGGCGATGGGAATCACGCCGCTCGTCGAGCCCGTCCGCGTCGCGGTGGCGCCGCTCCGAGTCGACGAGGGCCGTCTGGGCTGCCTCGTGGCCGTGGCGCCGCCCACCGGCGATTCGCAGCTGGACGAGCGCAAGATGCGGCTCCTCGCAGGCATCGCCCACCAGGCGAAGCTCGCGATCGCGACGGCGGCGAGCTTCGAGAACCTCGAGCGGACCTTCCTCTCGACGGTGGAGGCGCTCGCGAACGCGCTCGAGGCGAGCGACGAGTACACGTCCTCGCACGCGCGCACGATCACCGACATGGCGCTGCAGGTCGGCGCGGAGCTCGGCCTCGGGCCCGAGGCGCTCAAGCGGCTCGAGCTCGGGGCTCTCTTCCACGACATCGGGAAAATCGGGATGCCGGGGCACATCCTCCTGAAGCCCGGCCCGCTCACGGACGAGGAGTGGGCGATCATCCGGCTCCACCCGGAGCTCGGGGAGCGGATCCTTCGCCCGATCGTCCAGCTCGAGGCCGTGCGGCCGATCGTCCGTCACTGCCACGAGCGCTGGGACGGCACCGGCTACCCCGACCGGTGTGCGGGCAAGGACATTCCGCTCGAGTCGCGGATCATCCTCGTCTGCGACGCCTTCCACGCCATGACCTCCGACCGGCCATACCGCAAGCGGCTGCCGGAGACTGAGGCGTGCTCCAGGCTCCGGGCGGGGGCGGGGACGCAGTTCGACCCGGCGATCGTCAACGCTTTCCTTCGCCTCGTCGGGGAGCCTGGCTTCAACAAAGCCGCGTAGTCACCTTTGACTTGCCGGGAGTGGCGTCGAGCGGCAGAGTAGGGACGTTGAACCGGGTGGTCGTGATCTCCGTCGCCGTTGCCGCACTCGTTGCGGTCGTCGGCTCCTCCCGGGCCGGCCCGCCCGGCACATGGACCCGCATCACGGATCCGAGCGGCCGGAACATCGACCAGGTCGGGCTCGCGCGGACCGCAGACGGGGTCCTCCACGTCGCCTGGCTGCGGAAGAGCGGGGACACCCGGGACCTCGTCGCGAGCGCGATCGGGCTGACCGGGAAGCTCGTCGGGTCGACAGTCGCGATCCAGTCCGGCTGGGCGACCCTCGACACAGGCCCCGCGCTCGTGGTCGAGCCAGGCGGCGGCCTTCGCGTCTTCTTCTCGGGAATCCACTCGACGAGCACGAGCGATCCGTACTCGGTCGGCGACCTCTACTCGGCGACGGCGGCGCCCGACGGCCAGCGCTGGTCGCTCGTCTCCGGGGCGGTCTCAGGGCACAGCTCTGCCTACGCGAGCGACCAGGTCTCCGCGACGCTTCTCCCTGACGGCACCCCGGTCGCGGCGTGGTCGAGCTCGTTCAACCTCTCGACGCACGCGGGCCTCGACCCGAACGTCGCGAACCAGCAGTGGCAGACCTCGTGCTGCGCCTACAGCGCCGGCCTCGCGACCGACGCCAAGACCGGCGAGGTCGTGCTCGGCTGGTTCTCGAACGCGAACGAGGGTCACGGCGTCTACACGCAGACGATTCTTCCCGGCGCCGGCCCGGTGAAGTACGTGCCCGGCTCGGGAAGCGCTGATCGCAGGTCGGCGGTCTCCCTCGACGCGAGGCTCGCCATTACCGGGCGCATCGGGGCGTCCGGGGTCTACGTCGCCTACGGCGCGGGCTAC
>JBGPNP010000115.1:0-7677 GCA_041487575.1 Gaiellaceae bacterium
AGAGATAGCCCTTGTCGAACTGCATGCCCTCGGTGAACTCGAGCTCGAGGCCGAACGTCTGGCCCTCCTCGACGTTCACGACGCCGTCCTTGCCGACCTTCTCGATCGCGTCGGCGATGACGTCGCCGATCTCGCGCTCACGCGACGAGATGGTCGCGACGCGGGCGACGTCCTCCCGGCCGGAGATGTCCTTCGACTGCGCCTTCAGGTTCTCCACGACCTGCTCGACCGCGCGCTCGATGCCGCGCTTCAAACCCATCGGGTTCGCGCCCGCGGCGACGTTCTTCAGGCCCTCGCGGACGATCGCCTGAGCGAGGACGGTCGCAGTCGTCGTGCCGTCGCCGGCGACGTCGTTCGTCGCCGTCGCAACCTCGCGAACGAGCTGCGCGCCCTGGTTCTCGAACACGTCCTCGACCTCGATCTCACGGGCGATGGTGACGCCGTCGTTCGTGATCGTGGGCGCGCCGAACTTCTTGTCGAGGACGACATAGCGTCCCTTGGGGCCAAGGGTGACCTTGACCGCATCCGCAAGGATGTTCACGCCGCGCTCGAGCGCCTTGCGTGCGTCCTCGCTGAACTTGAGCTCCTTATGCGCCATTCAGTCTTCCTCCGTGGTGTGTCCTCGTGGGCTAGGCGGCGGCGCCTGCCGTCGCCTTCTTCTTCGCGGCCTTCGGCGAGCTGACGACCTTCGCAAGAACGTCCGACTCGCGCAGGATCAGGTACTCGTCGGTGCCGAGCTTGATCTCGGTGCCGCCGTACTTCGAGAAGATGACCTCGTCCCCGACCTCGACCTCCATCTTGACGTACTTCCCGTCCTCGTCACGAGGGCCGGGACCGACGGCGAGGACGCGGCCGCGCTGCGGCTTCTCCTTCGCCGTGTCGGGAAGGACGATGCCGCTGAAGGTCATCTCCTCCTCCTCCAGCACCTCGACGATCAGCCGATCGCCCAGTGGCTTGAGATCCATCCAGCTCTCCTCCCTTTCGTCAGAGCACTCTGGCACTCTCCGTATCTGAGTGCCAAGAGGGAACGTTACCGCCGGGCCTGGAGGAAATCAAGTCGGAGCTGGCACTCCTCGTGGGAGAGTGCCGGAAGGATACGCTCTCGGCCGTGCGACGCGAGTTCTCGGCAGGCGGAGTAGTCGTGCGACGCCTACGCGGCCGCTGGCACTTCGCCGCGATCAGGCCCGCCGGAAAGGACGTGTGGGCGCTCCCGAAGGGGCTCGTCGGGCCCGGGGAGAGCGCCGCGGAAGCCGCGACCCGAGAGGTGGCCGAGGAGACGGGCGTGACCGGCCGCCTCGCGGGCAAGCTCGGCGACGCCCGCTACGTCTACACCTGGGAGGGCGAGCGGATCTTCAAGGTCGTGAGCTTCTTCCTCCTCCGCTACGTGGGCGGGCGCCTCGGCAACATCCCGTTCGAGCACGCGCACGAGGTCGCGGAGGTGCGCTGGCTCCCGCTCGAGGAGGCCCCGCACCTGCTCGCGTACAAGGGCGAACGCGAGCTGGCCGAGAAGGCCCTCGCAGCGCTCGCGGAACCGGCGCGGGAGGCTCTATGATCCGTCAGCCTCGCCCGTGCGCGACGACGTCTCGATGTACGCCCTCAACTTCTACTCCCCGATCGTGGCCGACCAGCTGCGCAGCCGCCGCAAGACGGCAACGATCCGCCTCGGCGACAAGTCGGGCAAGTACAAGAAGGGCCAGGTCGTCCAGGTGCTCGTCGGCATGCGCTTCGGCCCGCGCGAGAAGATCTTCGACGCGGTCATCGACAAGGTCGAGGTAAAGAACCTTTCGGAGCTCTCGCCACGCGAGATCGAGCACGACAACCCGGAGATCCGCCGCGCAGACGAGATGGCCACGTTCCTCTCGCAGCTCTACAACCGCGACGTGACCGAGGAGGACACGGTCACCGTCATCCGGTTCTCCGAGATCACGAACTCGTAGCGGCGGCGGCGGCGGGGCCGCGAGGGCGCCGAAGCTGAACCGGGAGAGGCTGTGCCCGGCACGGCGAAGCGAAGGGCAGCCTCACAACGCGTCTAGGCCCAAGTCCCGGTAGGGTTTTGGCAAGGGATCGCGCAGAGGCCGGGAGGTGATGATGAAGAACTCCGAGAAGCCGAAGAAGCTGCAGAAGAAACAGCCGCAGAAGACGCTCAAGGAGCGTCGCAGCGAGAAGCGGGCGACCAAGAAGTTCGGCTCCAGCCAGTAATTCTCCGACGGTCCAGGGCGCCCTTAGCGAGCGTTTGGGCGTCTACCGGCCGCCGGGGCGCCGGATCGGGCCCCCGAAGAGCTCCCTGGAGCGCAGCTCCGCTCCGCACACTTCGCACGCGACCGCGAAGACCGAGCTGAACCGCGCGCCGCAGGCAGGACAGCGGTGGCGCATCTCGCCTCCGCACGTGGGGCACGCCGCCGGGAGTCCCGCCTCCGACTCCTCGAAGTAGCGCTGCGCGTGGCCGCAGACGAGACAGAAGGCGACCCAATCGCCGAGCGTCTTGCGCCGCTCCTCGCGAAGCCAGTCCGACGCCTTGCCCACAGCCTTAGCGTACTGGTGGTCGGCTACAGTTCGGACCAGGAACCCGTATGGCGATCGCCCGCGAAGCCGAACCGGTCAGCTCGCTCCACGAGGTCCGCGAGGCGGGCCTCGACCGCGAGGACCTTCTCGGCATGTACCGCAGCATGCTCCTCGCGCGAGGCATCGAGGAGCGCGGCCACATCCTCTACAAGCAGGGGAAGATCCCGGGCAGCTACTACACGGGCCGTGGGAACGAAGCTGCCGCGGTCGGAATCGCGACCGCGATGGGCCCGGACGACTGGGGCACCCCCCTCCACCGTGACATGGGCGTCCACGTCGTGCGCGGCCTCGAGCCCTGGCGGATCTTTGCCCAGTTCATGGGCCGGGCCGACGGCTTCACGAAGGGTCGCGACGGCAACGTCCACCTCGCCGACCCGCGCCTCGGGCTCGTCGCCATGGTCAGCCACCTGCCGGCGATGCTCCCGGTCGCGGTCGGTTGCGCGCTCGCCTTCCGCATCCGGGAAGAGCGCAAGGTCGCCGTCGGCTGGTTCGGCGAGGGCGCCTCAGCTCGCGGCGACTGCCACGAGGCGATGAACTTCGCCGGCGTTCGGCGATTGCCCGTCGTCTTCATCTGCGACAACAACCAGTGGGCCTACTCGACCCCGACCCACCTCGAGTACGCCTGCGAGCATGTCGCCGACCGCGCCGAGGGCTATGGCTTCGAGGGGGTCGTCGTCGACGGCACCGACGTCCTCGCCGTCTACCGCGAGGCAAGGCGTGCGATCGAAAAAGCCCGCGACGGTGGCGGCCCGACGCTCGTCGAGTGCCTAACGCTCCGCATGGAGGGCCATGCCGTCCACGACGACGCCTTCTACGTTCCGCGCGAGCTGTTCGAGGAGTGGGCGAAGCGGGACCCGATCGAGCGTTTCCGGACCTGGCTCCGCGAGAACGCCAGCCTCACCGAGCAGGAGGAGGACGAGATCGGCTCCGACGTGAAGCGGGTCCTGGCCGACGCCGTGCTACGGGCCGAGGCGAGCCCTCAGTGCGACACGGAGAGCCTGACCGAGGGCGTCTACGCGGAGCCCGAAGAGCTCGACACTCCCCACCACAAGTAGGTGGCTCGCTGATGGCCGTCATGACCTACCTCCAGGCAATCTCCGACTGCCTGCGCCAGGAGATGCGCCACGACAAGCGGGTCTTCCTGATCGGCGAGGACATCGGTGTCTACGGCGGCGCCTTCAAGGTGACGCAGGGCTTTCAGGAGGAATTCGGCGCATGGCGCGTCATCGACGCGCCGCTCTCGGAGACGGCGATCCTGGGCGGCTGCACCGGTGCAGCGCTGGTCGGCATGCGGCCGGTCGCCGAGATGCAGTTCGCGGACTTCGTCTCCTGCGCCTGGGATCAGCTCGTCACCGTTGCGGCCAAGCAGCACTACCGCGCCGGAACGCCCGTGCCGATCGTCGTCCGGCTCCCCTCGGGCGGCGGCTTCTCGGGCGGGCCATTCCACTCGCAGAACCCCGAGTCGAGCTTCGCGCACATCCCCGGCCTCAAGTGCCTCTGCCCGGCGACGCCCTACGACGCGAAGGGCCTCCTCGCCAGCGCGATCGAGGACCCGAACCCCGTCCTCTTCTTCGAGCACAAGCACCTCTACAGGCGGATCAAGGACGAGGTGCCGGAGGAGCGCTACACCGTCCCAATCGGCAAGGCGCGCATCCAGCGCGCGGGCGAGGACGTGACCGTGATCACCTGGGGCGCGATGGTCTACACGGCCGCCGAGGCTGCCGAGCGCCTCGCCGCCGAGGACGACCTCTCGGTGGAGATCCTCGATCTGCGCTCGATCCTGCCCTGGGACAAGGAGGCCGTGCTCGAGTCCGTACAGAAGACCTCGAAGGCGCTCGTCCTCCACGAGGACACTCACACCGCGGGCTTCGGCGCGGAGATCGCCGCCACGATCGCCGAGGAGGCCTTCGAGCACCTTGACGCTCCGGTACGGCGCCTCACGGCGCCCGACACGCCGGTACCGTTCGCGCCGGCCCTCGAGAGGGCGTTCATCCCGCAGGTCGAAGACGTCGTGGCCGGGCTGAGAGACCTCGTCCGGTACTGAGGAGAAGAAGGAGAGCGCGTGGCAACAGGAACCGCCGTCGACGTCGTCATGCCCCAGATGGGCGTTTCCGTGTCCGAAGGGACGATCACGAAGTGGCTCAAGTCTCTCGGCGAGGCGGTGGCGGCCGACGAGCCCCTGCTCGAGATCTCGACGGACAAGGTCGACACCGAAGTGCCGAGCCCGGCGAGCGGAGTCCTCGCGGAGATCTTCGCGCAGGAGGGCGAGACGGTCCCGGTCGGGACGAGGATCGCGGTCGTCTCCTCAGGCACGGCGGCGCCAGCCGAGGTCGCTCCGCCGCCTCCGGTCGAGGAACCGGAGCCCGAGCCGGTTCACGCTCCTCACTACGCGCCGTTGGAGCCCGCTGCCGAAGCAGCGCCTCCGCCCCTGCCTGATGCCGACGACCGCCCCGCGGGGGCGCGGTTCGTCTCCCCCGTCGTGGCGCGGATCGCCGCCGAGCACGGCGTCGACGTCGCGCAGATCGCGGGGACAGGCCGTGGCGGCCGAGTGACGAAGACCGACATCCTCGACTTCATCGAGGCGCGCGGGATCGGCCCCGCCGCGCCCGCACCCCCGGAGCCCGTGCCCGCACCTGCGCCGGCGCCCGTACTGCAGCCTGCGCCCGCGCCGGCTCCTCTCTCGGCTGCCGGCGAGGGCCTGGAGCCGATGACCCCGATGCGCCGCGGCATCGCCGAGCACATGCGCCGCTCGCTCGACACCTCCGCGCACGTGACGACGGTCTTCGAGATCGACATGTCGAAGGTCGTCGCCCTTCGCCAGAGGCTGCGTCCCGAGCTCGAGGAGCGACACGGCGTCAAGCTCACATACCTCCCCTTCATCGCCCGGGCGACCGTGGACACGCTCGCGACCTGGCCGTGGCTGAACGGCGAGATCCGCGGCGACCAGATCGTCACGAGGCACTTCGTGAACCTGGGCGTCGCCGTCGCGCTCGAAGGCGGCAAGGGCCTGATCGTGCCCGTCGTCAAGAACGCGGAGGAAAAGAACCTGCTCGGCCTGGCGCGCGCGATCAACGACCTCGCCGACCGGGCCCGGACGAAGAGGCTCCTCCCGGACGACGTCCAGGGCGGGACGTTCACGATCACGAACCCGGGCGGCTGGGGCGCGATCGTCGGTACGCCGATCATCTCGCAGCCACAGGTCGGCATCCTCGACGTCGAGGCGATCGTCAAGCGGGTCGTCGTCGTCGAGGACGCGGACGGCAACGACACGATTGCGATCCGCCCGATGATGAACCTCTGCCTCTCCTACGACCACCGCCTCGTCGACGGGGCGTATGCGGCGCAGTTCATGCGCGATCTGCGCATCGCCCTGGAGACGTGGGAAGAAAGCTCCTACTGAACCTGAGGTTCAGCAGGAGAGGGAAATCGTGACAACGGCATACCTGCTCAATCTCGGAGTCACTCCCTATCTGGAGGCCTGGGAGCTTCAGCGCTCGCTCGCGGCCGCTGTCTCCCAGGGGGCGGTCCCGGACACGGTCGTCTTCCTCGAACACCCTCCCGTCGTCACGGCCGGGCGGCGCACAGGCGAGGAGGAGCTCCACCTCCCGGGCGGACTCGAGGTCGACGTCGTCGAGACCGACCGCGGCGGCAAGTCGACCTACCACGGGCCGGGCCAGCTCGTCTGCTACCCGATCCTCGACCTCAATCGCCATGGGCGCGACGTGAAGAAGTACTGCCGCGACCTCGAGGAGGCCGTCATTCGCACGCTCGCCGCCTTCGGCGTCGAGGGAACGCGGATCGATGGCCTGACGGGCGTGTGGATGCCCGGACCGCCGCGGAAGATCTGCTCGATCGGCGTCCACATCTCGCGCTGGGTGACGACGCACGGCTACGCGCTCAACGTCGACCTCGACCCGGCCCCGTTCACCGAGTGGATCACGGCCTGCGGCCTCGACGACGCGGAGTTCACGACGCTCACACGCGAGGCGGGCCGGCCGATTTCGGTGGACGAGGTACGCGCGCACGCCGCCGAGGCTCTCGCCGACGTCTTCGACCTTACTCTGGAAGAGCTTCCGGCCGGCGCAGGGCCAGGACTCTGGGCTCAACCAACCCATGCAAAGCTCGCTTCCGGTAGACGCTAGACCACGCCGTCCCGCGTGGATGAAGGTGCGCGCGCCAAGCGTGGGCTCGCGCTACTTCGAGGTTCGGGCGCTCATCCACGGGCAGGGGCTGCACACGATCTGCGAGGAGGCCCGCTGCCCGAACATCGCGGAGTGCTGGGGCCGGGGCACGGCGACGTTCCAGATCCTCGGCGACACGTGCACGCGCGCCTGCCGCTACTGCTACGTCCATTCCGGCCGGCCCGAGCACCCGCCCGACCCACTCGAGCCCCTGCGCGTCGCCCAAACCGCGGCGCAGATGGGGCTCAGCCACGTCGTCGTCACCTCGGTGGACCGCGACGACCTCCCGGACAAGGGCGCAGGACACTACGCCGTCACGATCCGCGCGCTCAAGGCAAAGCTGCCCGAGATCTCGGTCGAGGTGCTCACGCCCGACTTTCTCGGCTACGAGGAGAAGGCGCTCAGGATTGTCCTCGCCGAGCGGCCGGAGGTCTTCAACCACAACATCGAGACTGTGCGCCGCCTGCACAGGCAGATGAGGGGGGCGAAGGCGTCGTACGACAAGGCCCTCTGGCTCCTCCGCCGCGCGAAGGAGATCGCCGAGTACGCGGTCCTCACCAAGTCCGGGATCATCGTGGGCCTCGGCGAGACGAACGACGAGGTCGTCGAGACGCTACGCGACCTGCGGGCAGCGGGCGTCGACGTCGTCACGATCGGCCAGTACCTGCAGCCCTCGCCGAAGCACGCGCAGATCGACCGCTGGGTGCACCCGGACGAGTTCCGCTGGTTCCGCGAGCAGGGCGAGGCGCTGGGCTTCGGCTCGGTGTTCTCCGGCCCGCTCGTGCGTTCGAGCTACCGCGCCGACGAGCAGCGCCACGCAGCCGAGACGGGGCGTGGCACGGTCCCGTACTGACCGCAGGCACAAAGTCACGCTCCTGACATAGACCCGTGCGCCACGCGTGCGGATTCTCGGCGTAGCGTGTTAGTAGAGGCC
>JBGPNP010000116.1:0-7661 GCA_041487575.1 Gaiellaceae bacterium
ACGGCTGGGGCTGCGCGTCGCCCGGTCCCGGGAACGCGGTCGAGCTGGCCGAGACGCCGGTGTTCGACGGCCTCTGGGCACGCTATCCGCACACGACGCTCGCCGCGTCGGGGCCGGCCGTCGGCCTGCCGCCCGGCCAGATGGGGAACTCAGAGGTCGGCCACCTGACGATCGGCGCGGGCCGCATCGTCTACCAGGACCTCATGCGGATCAACCGCTCGATCGAGCTCGGCGACTTCTACTCGAATGAGGCGCTCGCCGGCGCGTTCCGCCGCGCGAAGGCGCGCGGCGGCGCCGTCCACCTGCTCGGCCTCGTCTCGTACGGCGGGGTCCACTCGCACATCGAGCACCTGCGGGCGCTCCTCGAGCTTGCGCGGAGGGAGGGGATGGCCGAGCGGACGTTCGTCCACGCTTTCACGGACGGGCGCGATGTCTCTCCCCATGCGGCGCGGTACGACCTCGCAGAGCTGGTAGCCGAGGGGGCCGGCATCGTCACCGTCTCCGGCCGCTACTACGCGATGGACCGAGACCAGCGCTGGGAGCGGACGGAGCGTGCGCTCGCGGCGATCTCCCGCGGAGAGGGGCGCGTCGCGAGGGATCCGGTGACGGCGGTCGAGGAGAGCTACGCCCTTGCCGTTACGGACGAGTTCGTCGAGCCGACCGTCATTGGCGGCCGGCCGCGCTGGGCGCGGGCCGACGCTGGGATCTTCTTCAACTTCCGCCCGGACCGCGCCCGGCAGCTGTCGGAGAAGCTCCTGGCAGCGGGGCTCGACTTGACCACGATGACGCGCTACCGCGGCGACTTCGACTGCCCCGTCGCGTTCGCGGAGGAAGACGTCCAGGAGGCGATGGCGCAGGTCCTCGCCCAGCACGGCGTCCGCCAGCTCCACCTCGCCGAGACGGAGAAGTACGCGCACGTCACCTACTTCCTGAACGGCGGCCGCGAGGCGGCCTGGACCGGGGAGACGCGCATCCTCGTCCCCTCGCCCCGGGACGTGCCGACGTATGACAGGAAGCCCGAGATGTCGGCCTTTGAGGTGGCCGGCCGCTTCGAGGAGGAGATCGGGAACGGCTACCGCTTCGCCGTCGTCAACTTCGCCAACCCGGACATGGTCGGGCACAGCGGGGTCATCCCTGCCGTCGTCCGTGCCGTCGAGGTGACCGACGAGTGCCTGGGCCGAGTCGCCGCGGCGGTGGAGCGCCTCGGCGGCGTGTGCGTCGTCACGGCCGACCACGGGAACGCCGAGCAGATGCTCGAGCCGGACGGGGTGAGCCCGTTCACGGCGCACACGACGAACCCGGTCCCGCTCGTCGTCACGCTCGCGGGCGCCGGGCTCGCGGAGGGCGGGGGTCTCTCCGACCTCGTGCCGACCTGCCTCGACCTCCTCGGCATCCCGGCGCCGCCGGAAATGACCGGCCGGAGCCTGATTGTGCAGGATGCAACCCCCGTCTGACTCGCGGGTCTATACTCGGCAACCGAGGACCGAAGCCGCGTGCCGCTGCCCCAGCCCGATCTCGCCGTCCTCCGCAAGGCCCAGCGGGGCGACGAGCGCGCGTTCTCGCTGATCGTCCGGGCCTACGAGGTCCCCGTCTTCAATTACGTCCTGCGCACGGTCGACGACCGCGCACTCGCCGAGGACCTCACCCAGGAGATCTTCATGCGGGTCTACTCCGGGCTGGCCGGGTTTTCGCTCCGCTGCCGCTTCACCACGTGGCTCTTCCAGGTGGCGAAGAACCGGGTCCTCGACGAGCTGCGCGCCCGTGAGCGCAAGCCCCAGAGCGTCGTCAACCTCGACGACATGCCTCACCTCGATGTCGTCGACGCTCCGGTCGAGCGCATGGAGGCGGTCGACGCCGTCTGGCGCGCGGTCGCCGCCCTCAACCCGGACCTGAAGATGGCGCTCCTCCTCCGCGACGTCGTCGGCCTCTCGTACGCGGAGATCGCCGACGCGCTCGAGATCACGCTCGCGACGGTGAAATGGCGGATCTACAAGGGGCGCGAGGAGGTCCAACTGGCGCTCGCCCGCGAAGGGATCATGCTCTCGGGCCGGACCGGGGAGCTCTCCGGAGTCGGCTTCTAGGGGCCTGTCCGGGAGCCCGCGCGATGCCGGGGCGCGCGAAAACCGCGCGCCGGCAAGGACGCAAGGAGCGCCAATATGCGGGGATATTGGCGCGACTGAGGACGCGGCCGGCGCCCGGTTTGCAGTCGCATCCGGCGCGTGGGGGCTTCCCGGGCAGGCCCCTAAATCCCGAGCTGGAGGCGCCCCGCAAGCGTCTCCGGGAGGCCGTGCTCGCGGATCTCCGCCTGCGTCAGCTCGACCGGGTACTCGGCCCGCCGGAAGGACGCCGAGCCGGTGTCAAGGTCGAGGAGGAGCCAGGCGGCTCGCGGGTCGCCGTCGCGCGGTTGCCCGACGGCGCCCGGGTTCAGGAGCCAGCGCGTCTCGTCGAAGCTCACCTCGGTCCCGCCGGGCGCGAGGCCGCCCTCGACCTTCTCGCCGGCAAGCTTGAGCGAGAGCGGCACGTGGCTGTGGCCGACGAGGATGAGCGGGGAGGGGTCGGTGTCGAAGGCAGCGGCGGCGACCTCGGGCGAGAGGACGTACTCCCAGATCGGGTCGCGCGGGCTCGCGTGGTAGAGGGCGACCGTCTCGGCGGCGCCGCTCGGGTCGAGCGACTCCAGGAAGCGCCGGCTCCCGGGCTCGAGCATCGTGTTCGTCCAGCGTGCCGCGAAGGCCGCGTCGT
Organism: Gaiellaceae bacterium; assembly: GCA_041487575.1. Classification (GTDB taxonomy): domain Bacteria; phylum Actinomycetota; class Thermoleophilia; order Gaiellales; family Gaiellaceae; genus JBGPNP01. The sequence continues at coordinate 2,740 of JBGPNP010000116.1, forward strand.
TCGAGAAGTCGTCCAGCTCGATCCGGCCGAGCGACCCGAGATCGTGGTTGCCGACGAGGCAGACGTCGGCCCGCTCCTCGACGACGGCGCAGCACTCGTTCGGCCGCGGCCCGTAGCCGACGAGGTCGCCGAGGCACCAGATCGCGTCCGGCGCTTCGCTGTCGATCGCCTCGAGGACGGCCTCAAGGGCGTGGAGGTTGCCGTGGATGTCGGTGATGACCGCTACGCGCACGGTGCCGCGACGATAACCGTCCGTGCGGATGGTTGAAAGGGGCTCGCTTCGGGTTACCTGGAGAATGGCTTGTCGTGAAGGTGTCGTCGCTCGCCCGCCCGCTCGCTCTTCCCGCTCTGGCGGCGGGCTGGGCCACCGCCGGCACGCTCCTCTGGCGGACGAAGGTGCCCGCGCTCGACCTGCCCGAGCTCGATCCGCGCGCGTACTTCACAGCCGCCGAGCTCGCCACGATCCGTGACTATCACGCGCTCACGCGTCCGCTCTGGGCCGGCTCGACAGCGCTCGAGCTGGCCGTCGTTGCGCTCGTCGCGTGGAAGGCGCGGGCTCTCGCGGCGCGCCTCGCGCCGGTCGCTCGCGGGCGCGTCCGTACGGGCGTGCCGCTCGCGCTCGCCGCCGTCCTGGCCGTCTGGCTCGCCACGCTCCCGCTCACGGGCGTCGCGCACTGGTGGAGCCGGCGTTACGGCCTCTCCGAGCAGGGTTACGGCGCCTGGCTCGCCGACGAGGCGATCTCGCTCGGCCTCCGCGCCGCGCTCGTCTCGCTCGCCGCGGCCGGCGCGGTGGCGCTCGCCGGCCGGCTCGGCCGGCGCTGGTGGCTCGCCGGCGGCCCGGCGCTCGCCGCGCTCGGCGTCCTCTTCGTGCTCGCCCAGCCGCTCGCGATCGAGCCGCTCTTCAACCGCTTCGAGCCGCTCCCCGACCGGCGCCTTGCGGCCCGGATCGAGGGGCTCGGCCGGGAGCTCGGCGTCCGCGTCGGCCGAGTGGAGGTCGCCGACGCGAGCCGGCGGACGACGGCCGCGAACGCGTACGTGACCGGGATCGGCCCGACGCGGCGCGTCGTCCTCTACGACACGCTCCTGTCCGGCCGGTTCACGCGCGCCGAGATCCTCTCCGTCTCGGCGCACGAGCTCGCGCACATCGCCCGCCGCCACGTCTGGAAAGGGGCTGCCTGGTTCGCGCTCCTGGCCATCCCGGGGGTCTACCTCGTCGCGCGCGCCACGGAGGCCCGCGGCGGCCTGCGCAACCCGGCGCTTGTCCCGCTCGGGCTCCTCGTCGCGCTCGCGTTCCAGGTGGGGACGCTGCCGCTCGCGAACGCGGTCTCGCGCCGCTACGAGGCCGAGGCGGACTGGCTCGCCCTCGTAGTGACGCGCGATCCGCAGGCGGCCGTCGGCCTCGAACGTCGCCTGGCTCTTTCGGCCCTGACCGACCCCAGCCCGCCCGGGTGGGTCACCTTCTGGCTCGCCGACCACCCCAGCACGATGAGGAGGATCGGGATGGCAGTGGCCTTCGGGCGTTCGCCGCAGAAAATGCTCCGCATCTTCCGCGGCGAAAGCTTGTCCCTTCGCTTCGCTCGGGAGGATGATCAGCGAGAAGGCCTTCCTTGAGAGCTGCGAACGGGCATCTGGAGCTCCGCCGGGCCGCGTATGCGGCCCTGGGCTTCTTCCTCCTCGTTCTCTCCGGCGCCGTCGGTTTCGTCCTCGTCGACGACGAGAGCTTCCCCGAGGGCCTCTACCGAACGATCATCACGATCTCGACGGCCGGGCTCGTCGTCGTCCCGAAGACCGCGGGCGCGAAGGCGCTCACGGCGGTGCTCGTCGTCCTCGGTGTGGCAATCTTCCTCTACGTCTTCGGCCTCGTGATCGAGCTCATCGTCAGCGGGACGCTGAGCGGGGCCTGGCAGGAACGGAGGATCCGCCGCCGCGTGGAGCAACTCGAGGGTCACTACCTGGTGTGCGGCTACGGCCGGATGGGGCGGAGCGTGGCCGCGGAGTTCCGGGCGGCCGGCGCGAAGTACGTCGTCATCGACGCCGACCCGGTCGCCGTCGCCGCCGCCCTGGCCGAGGGGCACCTCGCGCTCGAGGGTGGCGCGGCCAGCGACGAGGTGCTCGAGGCGGCCGGGATCCGGCGCGCGAACGGCCTCGTGGCGGCGGTCGGCTCGGACGCCGACAACCTCTACATCGTCGTCAACGCGCGCGAGCACCGGCCCGACCTCTTGATCGTCGCCCGCGCCTCCGACGAGGACGCGGCGAAGAACCTCCGCCGCGGCGGCGCCGACAAGACGATCTCGCCCTATTCCACGGCCGGGAAGGAGATGGCGACGGTCGTCCTCAGGCCCCAGGTCGCGGCCTTCCTCGACGTGTTCACGGCCGCGGGGGGCCCCTCGTTCCGCCTCGAGCAGATCGAGGTGAGCGGGACCTGCGCCGGCTCGGGGCGGACACTCGGAGAGCTCGACATCCGTGACCGCACCGGCGCCGTCGTCATCGCTCACAAGCCGCGTGACGGAGGCTTCGACACGAAGCCGGGACCGGGCACGCGCTTCGGCGAGGGTGACATCTTGATCGGTGTCGGCACGCCGGAGGAGCTCAAGGCGCTGGAGGATCTCTTTGCCGGCTAGCCGATGCGCTGGCACGCTGGCGCGCCTCGAGCGGGCCCTCGCCGAGGCCGCGGGCGTGGAGGTGAAGCTCGAGCGCCCTGGCAATCCCGCCCACGGCGACTACGCGACGAACGTCGCGCTGCGGGCCGCTCCCGTGCGGAGGCGGGCCCCGCTCGAGCTCGCCGGGGAGCTCGCCGAGGCCGCCGCTGCGCTCCCCGGAGTGAAGCGCGCCTCGGCTGCGCGGCCCGGCTTCGTCAACCTCGAGATGACGCCGGCCTGGTACGGCGAGGCGCTCGGGGAGATCATCGCCGCCGGCCCTGACTACGGCGCCGGCTTCGCCTCGCCGCGCGAGCGTGTCCAGGTCGAGCTCGTCTCCGCGAACCCGACCGGCCCGCTCACGGTGGCCTCGGCCCGGAACGCCGCCTACGGCGACGCGGTTGCGCGCCTGCTCGCGTTCGCCGGGCACGATGTCGAACGGGAGTACTACGTCAACGACCTCGGCGAGCAGATCGACCGCTTCCGCGACTCCGTCGAGGCGCGCGCCCGCGGCGAGGAGCCTCCGCCGGACGGCTACCTCGGCGACTATGTCGCCGGCATCGCCGCGCTCGGCGGCGACCCGGTGGAGCGCATGGTGGAGGAGATCCGCGGCTCCCTCGACCGGTTCCGCGTCCACGTCGGCGAGTGGGTTCACCAGAGCATCGTCGAGCAGGAGATCGAGGACGCCCTCGCCGCGCTCCCGACCTACGAGGCCGAGGGCGCGATCTGGCTCCGGACGACCGAGTGGGGCGACGACAAGGACCGCGTGCTCGTCCGCTCCGACGGCCGCCCGACGTACTTCGGCGCCGACGCTGCCCACATTCTCCACAAGTACCGCGGTGGCTTCGAGCGACTTATCTACGTCCTCGGGGCCGACCACCACGGCTACGTCGCGCGCCTGAAGGCGCTTGCCGGGGCGTTCGGGCGCGACCCCGACCGACTCGAGGTGCTGATCTATCAGCTCGTCCACCTGACCGAGCGGGGCGAGACGCGCAAGATGTCGAAGCGCCGCGGCGACGTCGTCCTCCTCGATGAGCTTACGGACGAGATCGGCGTGGACGCCGCCCGCTGGTACCTCGTCTCGCGCGGCCACGAGCAGACGATCGAGATCGACGTGGACCTCGCGGGCGAGCGGTCGGAGAAGAACCCGGTCTACTACGTCCAGTACGCGCACGCCCGGATTGCAGGGATCCTCCGCAACGCCGGCTCGGCTAGGGCCTCCGCGGAGGCTCCGGGCGAGCTCGCCTCGGAGGAGCGCGATCTGGTGAAGCGGCTCGCGGAGTTCCCGACCCTCGCCGAGGAGGCGACGGAGCGGCGCGCGCCGCACGCGATCCCGACGTACGCGATCCGGGTCGCCGACGACTTCCACCGCTTCTACCACCGCCATCGTGTCCTCGAGAGCGAGGCCCAGGCCTTCCGCCTGGCGCTCTGCCGCGCGACGCAGGCCGTGATCGCCCGCTGCCTCGACCTGATCGGAGTCGAGGCGCCCGAGCGGATGTAGGCCAACGCGGTCGGGCCCGCCTCAGCGGCGCAAGCGTGTGAGAGGCCGGCGTAAAGGCGGCAACAGGCCGATTGAGGCTCGACGCCCCACTCGCGGATGCAGCGCGGAGGCCGGCATGGCTGAGCTTCCGATCACCTGGAGCCACGCCGCGCGCGCCGCTTCGCTGCCGCCGCTGCACGGAGATCCCTTCGACCGCATGCTCGTCGCCCAGGCGCTCGAGGAGGGACTCGTGCTGGCCACCCGCGACCCGCTCGTCGCTCGCTACCCCGTCGCCACGATCGGCGCGTAGAGTGACCGGGTCCCGTGCCGGGACGCGCGACCGAGGAGGTTCTGCATGGCGACTGAGGTGGGTGGTCTGACGCACCGCCGCTGGTTCCCGGGCCCGTACGAGGAGATGCGGCGGGCGTTCCGCTGGGAGGTACCCGAGCGCTACAACATCGCCGCCGACGTCCTCGACAAGCACGACCCGGGCCGCCCAGCCATGTACTGGGAGGACTGGGAGGGCCGGGAGCGCGCCCTCACCTTCGGCGACATGCAGGCGCTCACGAACCGGACGGCGAACGCGCTCCGGGCGGCCGGGGTGGGGGAGGGCGACAGGGTCGCGGTCATGCTCCCGCCGCTCCCGGAGGCGGCGGCGACCTTCCTCGCGACGTACAAGCTCGGCGCGATCCTCCTCTCGCTCTCGATCCTCTACGGAGACGACGCAATCGCCCACCGCCTGAGCGACTCGGGCGCGAAGGTCTGCGTCACCGACGCCGCCAACGAGCCCCGCATCGAGCGCGTCC
>JBGPNP010000117.1:0-7623 GCA_041487575.1 Gaiellaceae bacterium
ATCCAGGCAAGGAAGCCAAGGGCGATCACGATCGTGAGGGCGATCGAGTCGGAGCCGAGGCCTGCGAGGAGCGTCGGGTAGGGCGTCACCGGCGTCGAAGCGTCCTGCACGGCGTTCAGGTTCGAGTACGTGACGCTGCCGAGGAAATCGGAGCCCATCGTCCGGTTGACGAGGGCGAACGAGATGAGCCAGACGATCACCGAGCCGAAGATCGCCCCGAGGATTCCCATCGTCTGGCCCTTGGTCACCTGCTTGATCTCCCCGCCGATCGAGATCGAGAAGGCGGCGCCGATGAGCGGTAGGAAGGCCCAGTTGGCGAGGTAGAACGTCTGCTTCCAGTCGAAGCCGGGGTTGCCCCAGCCGGCCTTCGACGCCGCCGAGATGACGCCGTGGTAGGCGTCGCTACCGACGTTCAAGCGGCTTCCCATCAGGTTGTTGAAGTTGCCGACGAAATCACCGCGCGACGTCGCGATGAGCGTGCCGAGGAAGACGAGCGTTCCCACGACCGCGACCGTGAACATCACCTTCTGGGTGAAGAAGAACCGGCGCATGCCGCTTGCGAGGATGAGCGCGCCGAGGATGAGCGCGCCGGCGCCGATCCCGAAGGTCCACCAGTCCGTGGCGAGCCTGGCGCCCCACTCCTCCACGCCTGGCTTGTTCTTGATGATGCCGATCGTCGCGACGGCCGGCGCGATCGCGACCCGCGTGAGGTAGACGGCGCCGAACGCCCCGTAGAAGAGCCACGCCGAGACCTCGACGAAGCTGAGCGTGAAAGCGAGCGGCGGCCACATGCTCCGCGTGCCGAAGTTGTAGATCCCGCCCGAGCGCGGGATCGTGACCGTCCAGCAGATCATCCCCAGCCCGACGAGGAGCATCGCCCCTCCGGCGAGGAGCGTGCCGACGTAGAGGTTGCCACCGAGGTAGACGCCCGGCCCGAAGAAGAGGAGAAAGGCCAGGCCGAGCCCGATGCTCACGAGCCCGATGTCGTAGATGAAGACGTCCGTGTTCGAGGCCGTCTTGATGAGGCCCGACGCCTTCCTGAGAAAGACCCTCTCACCCGCCGTGGTCGCCATGGCTCCTCCTTGTCAGCCCTGCGTCAGATGGACGTCCTTGACTTCCTTCGCTGCGATCCTGATCAGCGAGCCGTTCAGCACGCCCTCGCTGTAGTTCGATCCCGGGTTGACACAGACCGTCCGGCCCAGGCGCGCTGTCCCACGCCCCTCGTGGATGTGCCCATGAAGGCCGAGGGCCGGCTGGTAGGTCTCGATCAGCTCGCGCACGGCCGTCGAGCCGGCCGAGGCCATGACCGGGTTGCCGCCCTTGTGAACAGGCCGGAGCTCTTCGTCGAGCTCGGCGCACTGGTCGAGCACCGTCCCGTGCGGGGGTACGTGGATGTTGAAGATGGCCGTCTGCGGCTCGTGGAGCTGCTCGATCATGGGCAGGATCCGCCCCTTGAGCTCGTCCTCGCTGCACTCGCGCTCGGTCTTCCACGGCGTCTCGTTCGACCAGCCTGTGCTCAGCACCTCGTGCCCGTCGAGCTCGATTACCCGCCCCTCGAGGAGCTCAATGACGCCCGAGCTCCCGAGCAGCTCGTCGACGAAGAACGAGTCGTCGTTCCCAGGGGCCGCATAGCACCTGACGCCCTGCTCCGTGAGCCGGGGCCGGGCCCACTCGATCCACTCCTCGAGCCGCTCGCGGATCAGGGACTCGAAGAGCCGCTCCTGCCCTTCGGGATCGTCGCGGAGCGCCTGGAACTCCTCCTCGCTCATCACCTTCGGGTAGAAGCCCATGTCGGCGCTCCGCCGCTCGAAGGCACTCACCTCGCCGTTCCCGTCGAGGCGCGTCTCCTTGCCGGCGAACGCCGTCACGAAGCTGCCGTCGGACTGGCGTGAGATGGGTACGACCATCTTCCCGGTCACGTCGCCGCCGAGGATGAGGACGTCGGCGCCGTAGAACTTCGCGGCGCCGACGAACTTCTTGAAGCAGACGTTCGAGCCGTGCACGTCCGTCGCGAAGAAGATCGTGAACTCGCCGCCTCGGTCTTTCTTGCGCAGCATGCGACCGCTAGAAGAAGGTCAGGTAGCGGTCGATCTCCCAGCCGGAGACCGTGTTGTGGTACTCCCACCACTCCCGGGTCTTGAGCTCGACGAACTCCTTCACGAGCTCCGGTCCGAGCACCTGCTCCATGAGCGAGTCGGATTCGAAGGCCTCCACCGCCTCGAGGAGCGTCCGCGGCAGCGTCGAGACGCCGAGCTCATGGAGCTGCTCGTCGCTCAGGAGATACATGTTCTGTCGCAGCGGCTCGCCCGGATCCCAGCCGTTCTCGACCCCCTCGAGCCCCGCCTGGAGGTAGGCCGCCGTGGCGAGGTAGGCGTTCGACGTCGAGTCGACCGCCCGGCTTTCTACGCGCGGGCTCGTCAGCGGGATCCGCAGCATGTGCGTCCGGTTGTTCCCCCCGTACGAGATGAAGATCGGCGCCCACGTGAAGCCGGTCATCGACCCGGTCTTCACGAGCCGCTTGTACGAGTTGACCGTGGGGGCCGCGAGCGCGGTGATCGCCGGCGCGTGCCGCAGCAGGCCGGCGATGAACTGGTAGGCGAGCGTCGAGACGCCGCAGCCGCGGGGGTCGTCGCGATCGGCGAAGAGGTTCTCGCCCGTCGCCCGATCGGCGAGCGACATGTTGAAGTGGCCGCCGGTGCCGGTCCGGTTCTGGTAGGGCTTCGGCATGATCGTGAACTCGCAGCCGTGCCGGCGGGCGAGCTCCTTCATCATCATCCGGAAGAGCGTCTGCCGATCGGCCATCGACATGACGTCCGTGTAGGAGAAGTCGAACTCGAACTGCGAGTTCGAGTCCTCGTGGTCGAAGGAGTGGACGTCCCATCCGAGCGCGTTCATGTAGCCGATCGCCTCGTCCATGAAGGGCATGTTCGCGAGCAGGTCGACGATGTCGTACGCCGCCTTCTCGAGAAGGTCGATCGGATTCGCCGGGACGATCGAGCCATTCGCGCGCCGGACAAGGTAGAACTCGGTCTCGATCCCGAGGTTGAACGTCAAGCCGAGGGAGGCGGCGCGATCGACGGCACGCTGGAGGACGACGCGGCTGCACATCGGCCAGGGCTCGCCGTGGTAGTAGAGTTAGCCGGGCGCCCAGGCGAAGTCGGGCCGCCACGGCAGCTGGACGATGTGGTCGAGATCCGGCCGGACGGAGAGCTCGTCGTCCGAAGGCTCCTGGCCGAGCCCGTCGATCGCGGCTCCGGTGAAGAGCTCCGAGCCTCGCATCATCTCGCTGAAATGGTCGATAGGCACGCACTTCGCCTTGCCGACGCCGTGCACGTCGGTGTAGGCCGCGAGGCAGTAGCGAACGCCTTGACTGCGTAGCTCCTCTCGCTTCTCGGCGTACTCGGGCCGGTCTTCCGACAGAACGGGGACGCTTGTCTCTACAGCCATTCCTCCTCCGGATCTCCTGGGTTCGTGGGAACGACCCTCCTCCCGCTCACCGCCGAACATACCACGGTTTGCGGCTGAGGCAAAAAGGGCCATCCAGGTGGACAGGCTGAGGGGTTGCCCTCCTCGTGTCAACTTGTTATGACAAAGAACTCACACGAAAAGGAGGAACGATGGAGGACGGCGACGGCACGGTAGATCGCATGAAGCTCCAGGGCATGCGGAACATCCGCAAGCTCGCGGACATCCCCCAAAAGAAGCAGCGGGAGGCGGTCGAGCGGGCCCTCGAGCTCGGGCTCGAGGCGGCCCCTTCCGTCCAGGACCGGACGATCTCGACGTTCTCGCGTGGCCAGCAGCCCGTTTTCGCCGGGATCAACACCTTCCGCAAGGCCCCCTACCTCGAGAACGTCCACGAGGTCGGCAAGCACGAGGTCGCCATCCTCGGGGCGCCCTTCGACATGGGGACGACGTATCGCTCGGGCAGCAGGTTCGGCCCGCAGGCGATCCGACGGATCTCGGCGCTGTACGACTCGTACTCGATCGACATGGCCGTCGACCTCGAGGAAGAGCTCGACCTCGTCGACCTCGGCGACATCTTCGTCATCCCGTCGAACATCGAGAAGACCTTCGACCAGATCGACCGGGCCGTCTCGTTCGTGGTCGGCCAGGGCGTCTTCCCGGTCGTCCTCGGCGGCGACCACTCGATCGGCTACCCGGACGTCCGGGGCATCGCGCCCCACGTCGACGGGCGCGTCGGGATCATCCACCTCGACCGCCACATCGATATCCAGGAGCGCGACATGGACGAGCGGATGCACACGACGCCCTGGTTCCATGCGACGAACATCCCGAACGCGCCGCCGACGAACCTCGTCCAGATGGGCATCGGGGGCTGGTACGGCTCGCGGCCGGGCATCAAGGTCGCCCGCGAGCGCCGGACGACGGTGCTCACGATCACGGACATCGAGGAGATCGGCGTCGAGAAAGCGGCCGAGGTCGCGCTGGAAGTGGCCTGGAAGGACGCGGACGCTGTCTACCTGAGCTTCGACATCGACTCGATCGACGCCGGCTTCGTCCCGGGCACAGGCTCTCCGGAGCCGGGCGGCCTGCTCCCGCGCGAGGCGCTGAAGCTCCTCCGCCTGATCGCCCGCGAGGGAATCTGCGGGATGGAGGTGGTCGAGGTCGCCCCGCCCTACGACGTGAGCGACATGACCGCCCAGCTCGCCTGCCGGGCCGTCATGGACGTTCTCGGGACCCTCGTCGCCGAGGGGAAGCTCGGGCGGCGCAGGCGCGAAGAGGGCGAGGACGAGGGCGAGCCGCCCGCTCCCGCGGCGGCCTGATGCCCCTCGTGCCCTGGCTCGACCACATCCTCCCGCAGCTGCCGGGCGCCGCCTCGCTCCCGATCGTCCTCGGGCTCGCGCTCCTGCTCGGCATCCGCCACGCCACCGATCCGGACCACCTCGCCGCCGTCACGACGCTCCTCGGCGGCGACGCCAGGCCGAACGCGAGGGCGGCGATGCGCCTCGGCCTTGCCTGGGGAGCCGGGCACGCGCTCACTCTCTCGGCGCTCGGCGCGCCCGCCATCCTCGCCCAGCCGTATCTCCCGCAGCGGCTGCAGAGGGCCGCGGAGGCGCTTGTCGGGCTCGTGATCGTCGTGCTCGCCGCGAGGCTCCTCCGGCGCTGGCGCAACGAGCGCCTGCATGTGCACGTGCACGAGCATCCGGGAGGTGCGCAACACGCTCACATCCACGCCCACCCGCGTGGGCTCAGCACTCACCACACCGATCACGGGCATCCGGCCCGCCCCCGCACGCCCACGGCGGCGTTCGGGATCGGGCTGGTGCACGGCGTTGCAGGAAGCGCCGGGCCGGCGCTGCTCCTGCTCGCGTCGCTCGAGTCGAAGGTGCTTGCGATCGCCTCACTCCTCCTCCTCGCGTTCGGCACGGCCGTCTCGATGGGCGCGCTCTCGACCGGGTTCGGACTCGCGCTCGCACGCGCGCCGGCGCGTCCGGCCCTCCGCCGGATCGTGCCCTTGCTCGGCGTCTCGAGCCTCTGCTTCGGCGCCTGGTACGGCCTCACGGCTCTGAGCGTCATCCCCACGTCGATCTAGCGAGAGGGTGCCATGCGAGCGCTGACCGCCGGCGAGCTCATGGCACCCCCGCGGCGACGGTCGCAGCGGATGCACCCGCCGCTGCAGCCGCCGCGCAAATGCGACGCGACCGCCTCTCGCGCCTCGTCGTCACCGACGGCGGCCTGGCGATCGGCGTCATCGCCGTGTCGGATCTCGTCGCCAGCCTGGGCGCCGCGCACCCTGCGCCGCGGACGGTGGAGGACGCCATGTCTCGCGGGATCGTCATGTGCCCGCCCGAGACCCCGTATCGCGGCCGCGGCCCGCGCGATGACCGAGCGGCGCTCACGCTCGCTCGTCGCGGCGCGCCGCTCGGCGGTCCTGACCGGCTTCGACCTCCTCGCGCTCTGGGACGACGGTGCCGGCGCGCAGACGGTCGCGGATGTCATGCGCCCGCCCCTGACGATCGCGCCGGGCGCGACGCATCGAGAGGCTGCGGATCTCATGCTCAGGCACGTGGTGCACCGCCTCCTCGTTGTCGCCGACCCCGACGACGGCAACGGCACAACGCTCGGCCTCATCTCGGCCTCGGACATCGTCCCGAGATGGCCGAGCCGGACTCTCTCTGGCGCCGCTGACGGCCCAGCCGGCGGACCCTCGACGCAGAAGCCGAGAAGGGTGGCGCTTACAATCAGCGCATGGGCCTGCGCGTCTGCCTGGTCACGCCGTTCTCGTGGTCGCAGCCGCACCCCGTGAACGAGCACGTCGCCGCCGCCGCCGCGGAGCTCGGGCGGCGCGGGCACGAGGTCGTCGTCCTCGCGCCCTCGAGCCGCGCCCGCGAGCTCGCTGCCGGGCGCCGCGCGCTCCGCCGTCTCCACACCGACGGCAGGCCGCTCGAGGGCGTCGTCGCCCTCGGCCCTGCCATGCCGGTCTCGAGGAAGAGCCGCCACGGCGTCCCCGTCGGCGCGCGCGCGAACCTCACGCTGGCGCTCGGCGCCGACCGCTTCGACGTCGTCCACGTCCACGAGCCGGGCCTGCCGAGCCTCTCCTACCTGGCGCTGCGTGACGCGCACACGCTTACGGTCGCGACGTTCCACTCGGCCGAGCGGCTCGCCTACCCGCCTGGCCGCAAGCAGCGCGAGAAGCTCCTCGCGCGCACCGACGCGCTCACGGCGACTGGGGCCGGGGTCGCCGAGGCGGCAGCGGCGCGCTTTCCCGGCGCCTACGAGCGCCTGCCGCTCGGGATCGACACGGCGCTCTTCCATCCGGGCACGCCCCGCCGGCGCCTCGTCCTGGAATGGCCGCAGGAGGACGCGGCCCGCGTCCGCGCGGCAATCAGGACGCTCAAGGAGCTCGAAGGCTGGGAGCTCGTCGTCCTGCGGACGCGGCCGCTCGCGACGCGGCCCTACGTTCCGCGCGCGCTCCGGGAGCGCGTGCACGTCCGGACGGCCCGGGACGCCTCCGCGCGCGCCACCGAGCTCGAGGGCGCCGCCGGCTTCGTCCCGTCCGCCTGGGGCTCCCCGCGCCTGGCCCTCGAGGCCCAGGCGTCCGGGGTGGCCGTCGTCGATCCGCCCGGCTCGCGGGAGCAGCCCGAGCTCGTCACCGCGGCCCTCGCGCACCTCGCCGAGGACGGCGAGTGGCGCCGGCGGGCCGGCGAAGAGGCTCTCCGGGCGGCCGAGCCCGAGAGCGCCGCGGCTCTCGGCGACGACCTCGAGCGAATCTACGGCGCAGTCCTTGCGCGGCGGCGAAGCACCCGGCGCGCCGACCCGCTCGCAGACCGGCCCCTCATCCTCTGCGACCTCCACCTCCACACGGAGCACTCCTACGACTGCGCGGTGCCGGTCGCCGGCCTCCTCGACTACGCGGAGGCGCAGGGGATCGGCGCGCTCGCGATCACGGATCACAACGTCTTCGCGGGCGCGCAGGAGGCGGTCGAGCTGGCGCGGGGGCGCGCGATCACCGTCATCGCGGGCGAGGAAGTGAAGACGGCCGAGGGCGAGGTGATCGGGCTCTTCCTCGAGGAGGAGATCCCGCGCGGCCTCTCGATGGCCGAGACGATCGCCGCCATTCGCGAGCAGGGCGGGCTCGTCTACCTCCCCCATCCCTTCGAC
>JBGPNP010000118.1:0-7622 GCA_041487575.1 Gaiellaceae bacterium
AAGAGTGGCGCGTCTCCCAGGAGAAGATGAACGTCATCCACAAGGAGGCGCTCTGCATCATGTGCGGCTGCTGCGTCTCCGAGTGCAACTCGATGGAATCGGATCCTGAGTTCTTCGGGCCGGCCGCTCTTGCGAAGGGCTTCCGCTTCGTCGGCGACGCGCGCGACAGGGCTACGGTCGAGCGGCTCGAGGCCTACAACGACGAGCATGGCATCTGGGATTGCACGCGCTGCTACTTCTGCAACGAGCGCTGCCCGAAGGGAGTCGACCCGCGCGACGCGATCGCGAAGCTCGGCGCCGAGTCGATCAAGGAGGGCATCGACCGCGACATGGGAGCGAAGCACGCGAAGTGGTTCGTCCACTCGGCGAAGACGACAGGCTGGCTCCGCGAGACGGAGCTCGTGCCGAAGACGCAGGGCGTGATCAGGGCGCTCAAGGACTACAAGCTCGCGATCTCGCTCGCAAAGCACGGCAAGGTGCCGCCGCCCTTCCCGCCGCACGTCGCCAAGGACGTGAAGGAGGCGCGTGCCCTCCACGAGCTGACGCGGGCGCAGGGGCGCGCCGGTGCGGCGGGCATCGTCCAGGGCGAGAAAGGCCTCGCCCACGCCGCCCACGCGAACGAGGCGGCCCTCGAGGCCAGGAAGGAGCGCTCGCAGTGAAGGTGGCGTACTACAAGGGCTGTCTCGCGTCCCTCTCGGCGAAGGAGCTCGACACGTCGACCCGCGCGCTCGCGCCGAAGCTGGGGCTCGAGCTGGAGGAGCTCGAGTCGGTCACCTGCTGCGGCGCCGGCGATATCCACGAGGCCGAGCCCGACTATTACCTCCATCTGAACGCGCGCATCCTCGCCTACGCGGAGGCGACCGGGGCCGGCACGCTGATGACGATCTGCAACGTCTGCACGCTCAACCTGCGGCAGGCGAACCACCAGCTCCAGCACGACGAGGCGCTGCGGGCCCGGGTGAACGACAACCTCGAGCAGGTCGGCGCGCCTCGCTACAACGGCGCGGTCGAGGTGAAGCACCTGCTCTGGCTGATCGCCGAGGGGGAGGGATACGAGCGCCTGAAGCAGGTCGCGCACCGCGGGCTCAAGGGCCTCAAGGTCGCGCCTTTCTACGGCTGCCAGATCCTTCGCCCGTCGAAGCTCTTGGGCTTCGAGGACCCCGATCGGCCCTGGTCGCTCGAGGCGATCATCGAGGCGTGCGGAGGGGTGGCGATCGACTACCCGGCGAAGATCAAGTGCTGCGGCTTCCCGATCATCCAGGCGCGAGAGGAGCTCGCGCTCGGCGAGCTGATCCAGCCGATCGAGCAGGCGATGGAGGCCGGCGCCGACGCGATGGTGACGCCCTGCCCGCTCTGCCACCTCTCGCTGGACGCCTGGCAGCAAAAGCTCGAGGCGCAGACGGGGAAGCGCTACCAGATGCCGATCATCCACCTCTCCCAGCTCGTCGGGGTCGCCGCCGGCCTGCAAGCGTCCGAGCTCAAGTTCCGCCGCCACGTCGTCTCCGTCGCGCCGGTGCTGGAGAAGCTCGAGGCGGGCAAGCCCTAAAGTCCGGCCCGAGCTCTCGCCTGGGCCGGCTTGCCCCCAACATGCAAGAGTCGATCGTGGCGAGAAACTTGCGCTCGGGCCGGGCCGCCTAGGTGCTGGCGGTAGCTCTCGTCGCCGCCGGCTCGGCCGCGGCGGCGGCGCTCGCGTGGTCGCTCTTCGAGGCCCAGTGGGTCGAGCTCGAGGAGCTCGAGCTTCCGCTCGCGGGGCTACCGGCCGAGCTCGACGGCCTCCGCATCATCCACCTCTCCGACTTCCACCTCGGCAAGCTCTCGCTCAACGGGCTCGCCCTTGAGCGGGCTCTGCGCTGGGCAGAGACGCGCGACGCCGACCTCGTCGCGATCACAGGCGACCTGCTCGCGCGCCGGCGCGGCGAGCCCGCTCTCGAGCAGGCCGTCGGGCGACTGGCCCGGCGCGGCCCGGTCTTCGCAGTCCTCGGCAACCACGACGTGGGCGAGAGCCGAGATCCGTTCTCCCGGCCGGCGGACACGAACGTCGCGAAGGAGGCGGGCGCAGTCCTCCTGGCGGACTCGTCCGTGACGATCGAGCTCCGGGGCGTCTGCGTCCAAGTCGCCGGCGCCGAGCCCGTCACCGCCGTCCGCGGCCGGGTCCGGCCGGAGGAGCTCGCGGACCCGAAGGCCGCGTTCCGCATTCTCCTGTGCCACTACCCGCAAGTCGTCGACCTGCTGCCCCCTGGGGCGTTCCAGCTCGTCCTTGCGGGCCACACGCACGGCGGGCAGATCTGCGTTCCCTATCCGGGCGGGAAGCTCCGCCTCGAGCACCTCGGCGCGCCGTACTGGGAGGGCGTCTACCGCCGTCCGACGGCCACGCTCTACGTCTCACGTGGCCTCGGGACGAGCTTCGTGCCGCTCCGCTTCCTCGCCCGGCCGCAAGCCACGGAGCTCATCCTGAGAAGGGCTTGACCTACCCTTCCTTGCACTCTACTATCGTTCATTACATTGATCATGTAATTGATTCTCGGGGAGTGCAATGCCGGTTGAGAGCCGCAGCTATGAGAGCCCGCTTCGGGTCGAGCAAAGGGAGCGCACGAGGATTCGGATCCTCGACGCAGCGATCGAGCAGCTCGCCGACGAGGGGCTCGAGGATCTTCGGGTCCCCCTCGTTGCACGGAAGGCCGGCGTCTCCGTCCGGACGGTCTACGTCCACTTCCCGACGAAGGACGCCCTCGTCGAGGCGGTCGCGCACCTCATCGACGAGCGGATCGGTTCCATCACTTACCCGCAAGCGGCTGATGAGCTGCCCAGCTTCGCGGTGAGCATCTTCGAAGCCTTCGACCGGGACGAGCGCCTGTATACCGCCGCCACGAGATCGAAGGCGTGGCGGGAAGTGAGCGCTCGCAGGCGCGGGAGGCGCATCGAGGGGCTCGAGACCGTGCTCGACCAGGATCTCGCTGGCCTCGAGCCGAACGCGCGCCGCGAGGCGCTGGCCGCCATCTACGTCATGCACAACATGGCGAGCTGGCGCGCGATGAAGGACAACTTCGGCCTGACGGGCCCTCAGGCTGGAGCGGCGGCGGCATGGGCTGTTCACGCCCTGCTCCGCGAGCTGAGGCGCAGCCCTGGGAAGCTCGAGGGCGCGTCCGGCACGGACAACCAGGAAGAGCTCGGCGACGGACACGCCCAATAGCTCGACCGAGAGGGGAGAGACATGCAGATCGAGGAGATCGACAGGACGATCCCGACCCCGCCGGACTTCCCGGTGGAGTGGGAGAAGCCGGAGGACGCGCACGGCTTCTGGGAGCGCGAGCTCCAGCACATCCCGAAGCAGGCCACCGAGCTCGACTGGGCGTTCCAGGAGCGCATCGTCGACCGCGGGTTCAACCCGGCGGCCGTCGCGTTCGAGTTCCCGGTGCGCAACACCTACCGGCGGATCAACACCTACGTCTACCAGTCGATCGCACCGATCTCGCATGACCCGGCCGTGCTTGCGGAGCTCGGCGCGAAGGCCGAGAAGAACCTCGGCGCCGCCTTCGGCGGGATGATGGAGACGTGGGAAGGCCGCTCCCTCCCCGAGATCAAGGAGCACCTCGCCTTCTGGGAGTCGTTCGATCGCGCCGGCGCGAGCCGCGAGGACTTTGTCGCACACCTCGACGAGACCGTCGCTCGCTTCGAGCGGGCGTGGGAGATCCACTTCCTCACCGTCTTTCCGGTCATCATCGGTATGAGCCTCTTCGACGACGCGTATCACGAGCTCTTCGGGAGCGACGACAGCTTCGCGGCCTTCCGCCTGCTCCAGGGGCTCGACAACCACACACTCCAGGCCGACCGCGCCCTCTACCGGCTCAGCCGGAGCGCGGCCGCCTCGCCGGCCGTGCTCGCGGCCTTCGGGCGCGACACGCCGGAGGAGGGCGTCGCCGACCTCGAGAGCACGCCCGAGGGCGGGGCCTTCCTCGCCGAGCTCGCCGCGTACCTCGATCAGTACGGCAGGCGCCACGACGGGTACATCACCTTCAGCGAGCCCACGTGGATCGAAGACCCGCTGGCCGTCCTGACGAACCTCAGGGACTACATCGCGCAGCCCGACCGGGACCCCGAGGCCGAGCTCGCCGAGCTCGCCGCCGAACGCGAGCGGCTGATCGCCGACGCTCGAAGCCGGCTCGAAGGGAAGCCGCCGGAGATCGCCGGCAAGTTCGAGTTCCTCCTCACGGCGGCACAGGCCGGCTCGATCCTCCAGGAGAACCACAACTTCTGGATCGACGGCCAGGTGAACCACGCCGTGCGGCGTGTGCTCGTCGAGGCCGGCCGGCGGCTGGCCGAAGCGGCGCAGATCGCCCCGCCCGCCGACGTCTTCCACCTCACGCTCCCGGAGCTTCGCGACGCGCTCGTCTCCGGCGCCGGAGACCTCCGAGGAGTCGTGGCCGAGCGGAAGGCCGAGCTCGCGGGCTGGGCCGTCGTGCACGCGCCACCGGTTCTCGGGACGTTCCCGCCGGGGCCACCGCCGGACGACCCGATCGGCCGCGCCGTCATGAAGATGTTCGGCGGCATCCCGAAGGAGCCCGCTCAGGCCGGCGAGGTCACGGGCATGCCCGGGTCGCCCGGCGTCGTGAGAGGCACGGCGCGCGTCATCCACTCCCTCGCCGAGGCGCACCGGCTCCAGACCGGCGACGTCCTCGTCACGGAGACGACGTCGCCTCCGTGGACGCCGCTGTTCGCGACGGCGGCCGCAATCGTCACCGACACCGGCGGCATCCTCAGCCACGCCGGGATCGTGGCCCGGGAGTACATGATCCCGGCGGTGCTCGGGACGAAGCGCGCCACCGGGGTCATCCGCGACGGCCAGCTCGTCGAGGTGGACGGGGACGAAGGCGTCGTGCGCATCCTCGGGTAGCGCGTGACCTATTCGCGCAAGATGCTGCGCATCTTCCGCGGGCGAAGCTTGTCCCGTCGCTTCGCCCGGCAGGATGCTGAGGGGGAGGTTCCCCGATTAGCGAGGGCCCGGGGCACCGCCTACGTGCCGAGCGCGCGGTGGTTTTCGCCGTCGCGCTCGGCACGATCCTCGCGCCTCTGAACTCGACGATGATCGCGGTCGGCCTGCCGCGGATCATGCGTGAGTTCCACGCAAACGTGGCGACCGCGGGCTGGCTCATCACGGCCTACCTGATCGCACTCGCCGCCCTCCAGCCGGTGACGGGGAAGCTCGGAGACCGGCTCGGGCGGCGTCCGCTCGTCCTCGGCGGGCTCGTCGCCTTCGGCCTCGCCTCGCTCGGCGCGGCGCTGGCGCCGAGCCTGCTGGTGCTGACCGTCTTTCGGGTGCTGCAGGCGATCTCCGGCGCCGTCACGCTCCCGAACGGCATCGCGATCGTGCGCGACGTCGTCGCCGCCGAGCGCCGAGCTTCCCGGTTCGGGATCATCGGCGCTGCCACGGGTCTCGCCGCGTCGATCGGCCCGGCGCTCGGCGGACTCGTGATCGGCGCAGCCGGCTGGAGGGCGGTCTTCTACGTCAATGTGCCCGTAGTCGCGCTCGCTTTGGCGCTCGCGTGGCGCTCGCTCCCGCGGACCGCCCCGACGGCCTCGGCCGGGCCGTTCGACGTCGCCGGCTCCCTGCTTCTCTGCGGCGTCCTCGCGGGGTTCGCCGGGCTTCTCGTGGAGGGCCGGGGCAGCGCCGGAGCTCCTCTACTCGCCGGAAGCGCGGTCGTCCTCGCCGCCGCGGCCGCCTACCTCCTCCGGCACGAGCTCCGCCACGCCGACCCGGTCATCCACCCGCGGCTCTTCAGGATCCGCTCGTTCGCGGCCGCGACGAGCGGCGTCGCGCTCTCGAACCTGAGCTTCTACACGACTCTTCTCGCGACGCCGATCCTGCTCGCGAACGAGTTCGGCTGGGGCAGCGTCCAGATCGGTCTCGGCCTGACAGCGCTCTCGGGCCCGTCGATCGTCGTCGCCCCCATCGGAGGGCGGCTCGCCGACCGGCTCGGCCGCCGCTTCCCGGCCGTCCTCGGGCACGGGCTTGCGACGGCCGGCCTGGTGCCGCTCGCGTTCGGCGCGGACGGGAGCACCGGGACGCTGCTCGTCTGTCTCGGGGTCGCTGGTGTCGGGTTCGGGCTCGCCATGGCGACGCTCCAGACGTCGGCCGTCGAAGCGGTCGAATCCTCCCAGGCAGGGGTGGCGGCAGGCCTCTTCTCGACGAGCCGCTACCTCGGATCGATCATCGGCTCCGTCGTGCTCGCCGCCCTCCTGACGACGACGGGCCACGGCGTCTCCGGCTTCGGCTCGGTCGCGCTCCTCGTGATCGTGGCCGGCTTCCTCTCGATGCTCGCCGTGTTCGGCCTTCGCGGCCCGGTCCGGGCCGGCGGCCCGGAGCCCGCCCGAGCCTCAGGCCTGGCTTAGTGGTCTCCACTTAGACTCAGCTCGTGGCCTACCGGCTGCACCCGGTCACCGACGTCTCGATCGCGCAGGCGCCTCCTCCGTGCCTCGGCTGCGTCTTCTGGCAATCGCGCGCCGGCCGCTCGGTCGGGAAGGCGCGCTGGGCCGAGCGGATCGAGGACTCCTGGGGCTCGTGGGGGACGCTCTACTACGACGACGGCGATCACCTCGTCGGCTTCATCCAGTTCGGGCCGCACGACTACTTCCCGCGGGCGTTCGAGCTTCCGGCGGGCCCTCCCTCCCCGGACGCCGTGCTCATCACGTGCGCCTACCTTCTCGACCCGGGCTCGCCCTGGGTGATGCAGAGCCTCTTCCTGTCGGCGATCGGTGAGGCCCGGGACAACAAGGCGAAGGCGATCGAGGCCTTCGGCTACCGCTATCCGGGCGGCGAGAGCGCGTACGAGCGCTTCCTCGTCCACCGGACGATCTTCCCCGCCGACTTCCTCGCGGACTTCGGCTTCTACACCGTCCGGAGCGAGGGGCGGGTCGAGCTCGCCCGGCTCGAGCTCGGCGGGCTCGTGCCGGTGGTGGAGGGCCTGACCGCGAAGGCGTGGCGCAAGGCGAAGGAGGCCTTTGCGCCGGCCCCGGTGCCCCAGCGGCCCTGACCCGCGCGCCGATCAACCCCGCGAGCCTGACCGTCCGGTCACGTTCTCTTTGTGCCAGGCCGTTTCGGCCATCTTGCGGCTCGCCCTCCCTCAGCAGACTATTCGAGCGTGTTTCGGCGACGCGAGTCCGAGTGCGATGAGATCGGCGAGGACGTGCGGGCTGTCATGACGTTCCTGATGGAGATGGACGCTAAGCTGAACAAGATCCAGGCGTTGCTGGAGGGAGACGATGGCGAAGGAACAGAGGCCGACTCCTGAGGAAAGGGCGCGGTGGGCGGACGCCAGGCGTCTCCTGCAGGAGCGGATCGACCACATCGATGCTCGTATCCGCGCGAGGCAGGAGCGAGATGAGGCCCGCCGCCGCCGCTTGCGGCGGCTGACGTTCGGGCTTCTCGGTCGCTGAGCTACGCCGCCAGCAGGCGCCGCTCGAGCAGCAGTTCGGCGATCTGGACGGCGTTCAGCGCAGCGCCCTTGCGCAGGTTGTCGTTCACGACCCAGAGAGCGAGCGATCTCTCCGCAGTCGGATCGCGCCTGACGCGGCCGACGAGCACCTTGTCGCGGCCCGCGGCCTGGCGCGGGGTCGGGAAGTCGGCG
>JBGPNP010000119.1:0-7519 GCA_041487575.1 Gaiellaceae bacterium
AGAACAGCAAAGTCGACTACGAGGTCGCAGTGGGCACAGGTCAGGTCAAGGTGCCGAAGCTCGCCGGGTTGACCGTCACCGAGGCCGACAAGAAGCTCCGCAAGAAGAAGCTCACCCTCGGCCAGGTGACCCCGACACCTACGAATCCGGACACGCAGATCGTGAAGACCCAGGTTCCCGAGGCCGGCATCAAGGCTCAGGAGGGATCCGCCGTCAACGTCTTCCTCGAGGTGCCGGAGGCCGCGACCACCGCAGCCACGACCGGTGCGGAGACCGGCAAGAAGGGCGGAAACGCCGGGAAGCTCGCTCTCGCGGGCCTTGCCGGCGCTGCGGCCGCGAGCCAACTCAAGGGCGCGGGCCTCAGTCCCGCCGAGGTGCTGCAGTTCAGCCCCGACGTGAAGAAGGGCGACGTCATCAGGACCGACCCGGAGAAGCTCGACGGCCTGCCTGCCGGCACGAAGGTCACGCTCTTCATCTCGGCCGGCTTCCCGGACATCGCCTTCGACTTCGGCGGCAACGTCTTCGTCATGGGCGGGGCCAGCGGCAAGCCGGCGAAGCCGGTCGCGAAGACCGGCGACCTGGAGGAGCAGCCGGCCTGGAGCCCGCAGGCGACGCTGATCGCCTATCGGCGCGGCGACGACAAGCAGGGTCAGATCTGGCTCGTCGACCCGGCAAAGCCCCAGTCGGCCCACCCGCTGACGGAGAAGGGCTTCGACGACCGCCGACCGGCGTTCTCGCCGAACGGCAAGGTGATCGCGTTCGTGCGCGGCACCCCCGGGGCCGACTACGACCTCTGCTTCATCCGCGCCGATTCGTCGAGCGGGAAGCCGCGGTGCATCGTCGACCCCGACCACAACGTCAGCCGTCCGGCCTGGGCGCCGGACGGGCAGGCGATCCTCGTCGTCTCGTCCGACTCCAAGGACGCGCAGCAGGTCGAGCTCCTCGAGTACACGAGCCCGAAGCCGTCCTCCGGGAAGCCGCCCGACTGGGTGAGCCAGGGCCTCGTCACGGACAACATGCACGGCCACGGACCCGGAGAGGAAGTCGTCTCGGCCGCCTGGTCGCCGGACGGCACCCAGGTCGCGTTCACGGCGAACTGGAAGACGAACGTCGTCCGCCTCTTCCTCGCCCCGGCGAAGAACGACCAGGTCGGCAAGGGGAAGCCGGTCGAGGCCGTCCAGGGCTGCGAGGTGTCGTGGCGCTCCGACAGCGGGGAGCTCGCGCTGACCCGGCGCGACGCCCTCTGCGACCAGCCCGGCACGATCGTCCGCGTCGACCCGGCAAGTCCTGAGACGCAGGTCGTGCTGACGAAGGCGGGCGCCTCGAACCCGGCGTGGAACCCGTTGCCGCCCGGCAGGTAGCTAGGAGCAGCGGTGCTCTGCAGGCGCTGTCACCGTCAGGTGCCGCGAGGCGCTCTCTTCTGCTCGACCTGCGGGTCGGCGATCGCGGGCGTGGGCTCGGCCCTCGAGCTCGTGCTCGCCGACGGGACGCGGCTGCCGCTCGCCGACCCGATCTCGGTCGGGCGGGCGCCGGACAACAGCGTCCAGCTCGACGAGCGGACGGTCTCGCGCCACCATGCGCGCTTCATCCCCGACGACGGCGCCGCCTTCGTCGAGGACGCCGGCTCGAGCCACGGCACCTTCGTCGACGGGAAGAAGGTCGAGGGCCGCCGCCGGCTCGAGGACGGGATGTTGATCCAGATCGGCGACGTCGAGGTCAAGGTGGAGCGTCGGCGCGGCGAGTCCGAGGCGGGGAAGACGATCATCCTCCGCCCGGGCGCGAGCCTCGTCGTGCCGGCGATCGGCTCGAGCACGCTCGACACGGGCGGGAGACCGGTCGGAATGCGCCCGCGGGTCCGCTCGGGCTGGGCCCTCAAGCGGCTCGACGCCGCGGAAGGCGCGGACAGGTGGGTGCTCAAGGACCTCCACGGCGGCACCTTCATGCGCATGGGCGCGCAGGAAGCCGAGCTCTTCGAGCTCCTCGACGGAACGCGGACGCTGCCGGAGCTCATCACAGACGCCGAGCGGCGCTTCGGGCCCATCGGCGCAGGTCGCCTCGCCCGCATGCTCGCCGACCTCGGCGAGAAGGGCCTGCTCGCAGGCGTTCAGGGACGCCAGGAGGCTCCGCGCACGCTGACGCGGCGCGAGCGCCTGTTCCAGCCGAAGGACTACACGTTCTCGGGGATGGGGCCGTGGCTCGAGCGCCTCTACTCCCGGGGCGCCTTCGTCCTCTTCACCCAACCCGCCCTCGCCGCGCTCGGCTTCGTTGCGCTCGCCGGGCTGTTCGCCTTCGGCTACCTGATCATCGGCCGCTACGGGACTCCGTTCGTCGTCTCGAAGAAGATCGGGCTCGGCGGGCTCGTCTTCCTCATCGGCCGCTTCGTCGTCGTCGCCTTCCACGAGGTCGCGCACGGGCTGACCGCCGCCTCGTTCGGGCGCAAAGTGTCGCGCGCCGGCATCAAGCGCGTCTTCATCTTCCCGTTCGCGTTCGTCGACGTCTCCGACGCCTGGTTCGAGCCTCGCCGCCGCCGGATGGCGATCAGCGCAGCCGGGCCGGCGAGCGACTTCGTCGTCGCCGGCCTGTTCGCGATCGTCTCGGCGCTGCTCAATCCGGGCACGGTCCGCGACATCTTCTTCCAGCTTGCGCTGGCCGCATACACCGGCGGGTTCTTCAACCTGAACCCGTTCCTCGACCGCGACGGCTACCAGATCATCGTGGACTGGCTGAAGCAGCCGGGCCTGCGCCAGCGCGCGAAGGCCTACGTCGCCCGCCGGCTCGCGGGCAAGGCCGTGCCGGGGGAGGAGCCGAAGGTGGTCCGCCTCTACGGCGTCGCGGTGCTCATCTGGTCCTTCATCGCAGTCGGATTTGTCGTACTCATGACAACTCGCTACTACAATCGTCTTACGGCACTGGCGCCGGCGAAGGTCGTATGGGGTGTGTTCGGAGCGTTCTACCTGCTGATGTTCGTCCCGGTAATCCTCGTGGTCGCAAGACCGCTCGCCCAGCGCTGGCGCAGTAAGACCGCCGAGGCCGGCGATGGCGGAGCTTGACGATCCCAACAAGGCGGCCGAGCTGCTCGAGCGGCTCCTGACCGACCCCTCGTTCCGCGCTGAGTTCAGGCGGAACCCGGTCGGGGTCGCGTCGCAGTTCGGGCTCGTCGATCTCGCACAGGAGTTCTCGGCGGGGAGCGGTAAGGCCCTGCACACGCTCGAGATGCGGCAGTCCAGGTCGAGCCTCGCCGGCGTGATGATGGCCGCCGCCGCGGAGGGCATCGGCATCGTCGAGCTCGTCAGCTTCGTGAGCGGGCACGGGGCGCTCGCCGGCGGCGCCGCGGCGGCCGTGAACCAGGCGATCTCGAACGCGAACCCGCAGGGGAATGTGGCGCCGCCTCCTGTCGACTCGGGGGGAGGAGGATCGGCTCTCGCCGATCTTTCCCAGCAGCAGTCCGGCCCCGCGCCGGCACCCTCGCTCACCTCGGCCGCGGACGGGGGCGCTCCGCCCAGCCCGACGCCCGAGCCGGCTGCCGCGGCTGCTTCGCCGGAGCCCTCCGGCTCTCCCGGCCCGGCCTCCCCCGAGCCCAGCGGCTCCGGCGCCGCCGCCTCCCCTTCGTCACCCGAGCCGACGGCCGGCGGCACGCCTTCCCCCGGAGCGAGCGCGGGGGCCGGGGCCGCCGCCGCTTCGTCGCCCGAGCCGGGCACGGGCGGCGGCCAGCCTTCGGGGCCGGCAGACCTGAAACCGGACGGGCACATTGCGAGCAGCAGCGAGCCTCTCGGGGCACAGACCTCGGCACAGGCGGGCTCGGCGGGGACAGTCGGTGCTCCCGACGGCCGCGGGCTCGCCTCGACCGGTGGAAGCCAGGATCCACCCTTGGCCTCCGCAAGCGGTCAGGACCCGACGGGGGTGTCCGGCGGCGCCCAGGACCCGACCGCCGCGTCCGGCGGCGCGCAGGACCCGACCGCCGCGTCCGGCGGCGCCCAGGACCCGACCGCCGCGTCCGGCGGCGCCCAGGACCCAAGCGCCTCGCCCTCTCTCGACGGTGGCGCCGCTGCGGTAACCCCGGCGCCCGTCGTCGATCTCCAGGCCCAGGCCGAGTCGCTTGCGAACAACCCTCGCCTCGTCCTTCCTCCGGATCTCCACGGGCAGCTCGCCGGCGGTCAGCTCGACCCGCGCCTCGTCTCCGTGCTCGGGGCGCTCGTCCAGCAGCATCAGATCCAGATCGCGCCGAGCGCGGCAGGCCTCGACATCGTCTCCGTCGACGGCCAGCCCGTCGGCCCGGACAACATCGGCGCACGCGATATCGCCGGGGAGCTTTCCGCCCTCGATCCAAGGCTGCGCCCGACGGATGTCGGCACGCCGTGGCCGATCGACTCGCCGGGCTTCACGAGCGGCGGCGACGTCCAGGACAAGATCCACATCGCCTACGTGCACGAGAGCGCGGGCCGTGCCGACGGAGTCTTCGCAGCGGTGGTCGGCGACCAGCAGGCGGCGACGGGGCATGCAAGCACGGTCGGAGTCATGCAGGCCGTCCAGCCGGATCAGGTTCCCGTGGCAGGCGCGGGCCAGGCGCCGCTCGGCGCGGCAGCCGAGGCCGCGCTCGGCGTTCCAACGGCGGCCGGCGCATCCGTTCGCGGCGTCGCGGCCGTCGCCGAGGCGGAGAAGTACATCGGCACGCCGTACCTCTGGGGCGGCGAGGACCCCAGCACCGGCTTCGACTGCTCCGGCCTCACGCAGTACGTCTACGGGAAGCTCGGCATCGACCTGCCCCGCGTCGCCGCGGATCAGTTCAACGTGGGCGTGCCCGTCGACGAGGCCCACCTCCAGGCGGGCGACCTCGTCTTCTTCCAGGACGAGACCGGCATCCACCACGAGGGCATGTACATCGGGAACGGGCAGTTCGTCCACGCGCCGCACACGGGCGACGCCGTCAAGATCTCCAGCCTCGACGAGCCGTACTACGCGCAGCAGTTCGCCGGCGGGCGGCACGTGGCCGACCTCGCGGCTCCCGGCGCGCCGATCCCAGACGACCTCCTCGCCGCCGTGCAGGCGTCCGGCGCCGCGCCCGCAGGAGCGCCGCTTCCCGAGCCGGCGGCGGTCGGCCGGCAGAGCAGCGTCTTCGCCGCCGTGGGGCAGCCCGCCGCTCCCGCCGCACATCACGCCACCGTCGGCATCCAGGCGGTTCAACCGGACCAGGTCGCGGGAGCCCCGCCGCTCGACCCGTCGCTCATCGCCGGAGGGCCCGACGCCTACCCGGGCGACGGCGCGCCGAAGGAGGAGATCGCGGCCTGGATGTCGCGCCGCGCGCAGGAGGCCGGCCTTCCACCGGAGCTCCCCGTCATGGCCTCGCTGGTCGAGTCCGGGCTGACGAACATTCAGGGCGGGGACGCCGACTCGGTCGGCTTCTTCCAGATGCGGGCGGGAATCTGGGACCAGGGGGCGTACGCCGGGTTCCAGCACGATCCGGAGAAGCAGCTCCAGTGGTTCATCGACGAGGCGGTCGCCCTGAAGCAGCAGCGCCTCGCCCAGGGGGTCACCGACTTCGGCCAGGATCCGAGCAAGTTCGGCCAGTGGATCGCCGACATCGAACGGCCCGCCGAGGAGTACCGCGGCCGCTATCAGCTCCGCCTGGACGAGGCGCACGGCCTTCTCTCCGCCTCGAGCCCGGCGCCCGGCTCGGCTCCGGCTCCTGACCCCGGCTCGATTCCGGCCGCGGGCACGGGCTCGCCTCCGACTCCGGACCCGGGCTCACCTCCGAGCTTGAGCTGACCGGATCGAGCCGGTACGCCGAGCCCGCCCGGGCTCACCCGATGCAGAGTCCGTTCGCAGCCGGCTTGGTGCCGGGCGGGCAGGGGTTCGGGGGCGGCGGGGGCGGCGGCGGTGACGGGGGCTGCGGCGTCGGGGGCTGGGGCGGAGGCGGCGCCACAGCCGCAAGAGTCGCAACCAGGACGACCGTCTGCCCGCCGGAGCCGAGGCTCGCCTTGAGCGCCGTGAAGCCCTTGCCGGTCACGGTGACCGTGAGGCGTCCGGCGTCCTGCTTGATCTGAACGGCGAGGCCGTCGGACTCTTCCTTGCTCGCTTTCGAGGAGATGCCGCTCTGCCAGAGCTCCAGCGACGCCTGGCCGTCGGCGATGTTCTTGTCCGCGACGACGAGGCCGCTCTTGTCGAGCTTGCCCCCGTCGAGGCGGATCGTGGCCGTGACGGTCTTGCCGCTCTTCTTGATGCTGACGGCGCTCGCCGTGATCGCGCCCGGCGAGGCTGCGCCGAGCGCCTTGATCGCCTGTGAGCCCTGTACCTCGCCCGTGAGGGCGTCCAGGCTCGAGATCGTGCCGTCGCCCGCGTTCACGACGTAGACCGCGTCGCCGGAGCCTGAGGAGGTGAAGGCGCCGGCTACCGACACGGGCCGCTTGCCGACGGGTACCTTCGCCGGGGCTTTCCCGGGCGAAGCCGTGTCGAAAACGAGGACCTGGTCGGAGTCCGGCAAAGCTGCGAAGAGCTTGCCGTTGAAGGGGACGACCCAGACCGCGGCTGGCGTCTCCTCGGTCGAGAACTGTACGAGCGCCGCGCCCTTCGCGACGTCGACGACCGCGACGCCGCCGACGACTGGGACGTACAGCCTGTCGCGGAAGGAGGCGAGCGTCCCGTGCGGGTCCTCGCCCACCTGGATCGGGTCGCCCGCCGTGAGCGCACTGCCGGCGAGCTGGAACGGCACGACGGACTTGCCCGCAGCGTCGGCCACGAAGATCCGCTTCCCGACTACGCCGATGCCGGTCGCCTTGAAGGAGATGTCGGCGCAGGGGTCGAGCTTTCCGCCCTCGACGACGCAGACCCGGCCGTCCGCGGCAGCGGCAACGAGTTCGCCGTCGGTCGCGAGGAGGGCGCCGCCGAACTTCTCCGCGGCGAGCGGTGACAGGTCGGACGCTCGCAGGGTCGTGAGCGTCTTCCCGTCCGCGACGTAGACCCTGTCGCCGGCTGCGGCGAGCGAGGTCGGGAGCGCCGGGTCGGCGAGGACCTGGGCGGGCTCGAGCTTCTTCCCTTCGAGGCGCACGACGCGCCCGCTTGGATCGGCGACGATGAGCGCCGAGCCGGCAACGGCGAGGGAGATCCTCTCCTTGGCCGCGAGCGGCTTGCCGCCGGCCGGCGGCGGAGTCGCCGGCGGGGTGGACGGGGAGGGCTGCGGTGCGGACGGAGGTGTGGGCGAGGGCGACGGTTGCGCCGCCTTCTTCCCCTTCGAGCCGCCGAGCGCGAAGACGGCTCCGATCGCGGCGATCGCGAAGACCGCGCCGACGCCGCCGATGATCCAGAGCGGTTTGACGCGCGGCTTCCCGGGGATCTTCTCCTTCTCCTTCTCAGGCGTCGGCCATTCGAAGCTCGTGTCTCGAGGCCGGCTGATGGGGGGCACGGTGAGGATCGGCGCCAGCGCGGGCTCCGGCTCCGGCTCGGGCACGGGCTCCGCCTCGACGGGGGGCGGTGGCGGAGCCTTCTCGACGGGCGGGGGAGGCGGAGGGGGCGGCGGGGGCGGCGG
>JBGPNP010000120.1:0-7469 GCA_041487575.1 Gaiellaceae bacterium
ACCCTCTAGGCTCGCCCCTACGGCCTCCTGGCAAGGATCACCAGCTGGGTACCGAAGGCGCGGCGTAGTCTCGGCGACTCCTCCGCGCGTTGCGCTGCTCGATACGCGAGGCGCGGCGCGATGCGATCGAGCGGATCGAGGAAGACCGTGCACCCGACGTACTCCACTCGCTCGACGACGAGGCCGACCGAGACCAGGAGGTCGCGGGCCTGACGGCGCGAGAGCGGACGGCGTCGCCGCTTCGGAAGCGAGCGTCCGAAGGGCAGAACGCGCTTGACAGCGCGGGCGACCGGATGCAGGACGGCGCGCTGCCAGACGGTCGCCGGAGCGCGGCCGTTGCGAAGTCCGACCACGGCGAGGCCGCCCGGCCGGAGCACGCGAACGAGCTCGCGGAGCGATGCCTCGATCTGCGTGTACTCGAGGACGCCGATCGCCACGACCACGTCGAAGCTGCCGCTGGAGAAAGGCAGGTCCTCGGTACGAGCGACACTCAAGCTCTCGGCTGCAGCCGGGACGCGAGCGCGCGCCAGCTCGATCATGCGAGGCGCAGCGTCGATCCCGGTCACCGTCCAATCTCGTTCTGCGAGCGCGGCCAGGAGACGGCCGGAACCGACGCCGACCTCGAGCAAGTGTCCGGGCCCCGCGCCGACGAGTCCGACGACCGTCTCGAGCCGCGCGCGCCTGCGATGACCGCGCAGGCTTCTTTCTTCGTACGAAGAATCCCAGCGCCGCGCCGTCTCATGGAAATGCGCCGGCGAGCGCGCCTCTTCCGGCGATTGGGCGGACGCTCTCGCCCCCCGCACGTACTGGGAGACGTCCTGCGTCCAGAGCTCCACGCAGTTTCCGTCCGGATCGTAGACGTAGACAGACCGACTCGCGCCGCGCAGCAGTCGGCGCCGGCTCGTGACCTGCGGCTCGAGCCTCGAGGCCTGCAGGCGAGCGACCGCCGCGTCGAAGTCGCCCGCCGCGAGGTGCAGAGCGAAGTGCACGTGCACGCCCCCGCGCCCGTCGGCAGCGCCAAGCTGGGGACGCCAGAGCCCGATACGAGTCCGCTCGCCGGCCATGACCCAGATCGCCTCCCGGTCGGGCCAGCGCTCGACCACCGGCAGGTCGAGCGCTCCGCTATAGAAGCGCTCCGCTGCCTCCAGATCCGCCACCTCGAGGACGAGTTCGCTCACGCCGGTGACGGGAACGCTCACGGCCTCGCACTCCGCACCAGTCTTGGCTCCTGGGAACCATCGCCCTGTTCGAGCCAGCCTGCGACCTGCTCGCGCCGGGCGGCGTACCGGTCGAGCGTTATCTCGTCAAGACGGCTGCCGTGAAAGCGAAGCGATACGGAGGCATCGAAGCTCGCCGTCACGTCTGCGGGAACCTCCTGGCCGAGCCCACGGTGGTGAGCCCGTAGCCGCACAGCGGCAACCCGCCGGGCGCGATGCTCCAAGCGGTCGCCGAACGCACCTCGCAGAGGCGCTTCGAGTAACCGCTGAAGGCGTCTGCCCACAGGCAGTCCGCTATCCAAGCGCGGCGGCGTCACCACATTCGGGAAGACGTCGGCGAGCCACGGGTTGGCACTCCGCAGGGCCTCACCGTCGCCGACGATGCTGCGGGCCTGGGCGAGTTCTCGAGCCACGTAAAGATTGCTCGGGGCGAGATCGAGGCTATCCTCGCACAGGTAGTAGTTCGGGCAGAAGAGCCGTCGTCCGAGGAGCCGAGAAGCCGAAGCGAGCAGGAGGAACGCGATGCCGAGGCGAGCCGGGGCGACGACCACCAGGAGATCGACGTCGGCATCCGCCGCGGCGTCGTCCGCGGCCGCGGACCCCGTGAGGACGAGCCCCCGGACGAACGGCGCGTGCCGGAGCACGCGTGCGACTCGGCGGGCGCGACGCTGCAGGATCTGGGCCCGGTCCAACCTCTTCCGCCGCTCCTCTAGCAAGGCGGGTCTGTCGGCTAGGCAATACAGACCATCGCGCTCGACGACGATCCCGCTCAGTGACGGGTCGTCTCGCAACCTGAGACGAAGCGCTTTGCGGTCGATCGCCGTCCGGCCGTAACGCCACAGCTCGTCGAGCGTCACGGCGCAGTCGAACGTGTCCGCGTAGATGACCGGATCGAGAAGGTCGAGGCGCTCGTCGCGAATGGCCTCCTTCGCGCGTGCCGTCATCGCCGCTCGAGCGTGAAGACGATCCTCGGGGCGCGCGGGACCGGAGCGGGTGCGTCCCCGTCCTCTCTCAGCCGCCAACGACGCCCGATCGTCGCAAGCGTGAGCGTCATGATCGACCGCGCGAGCGGTTCGCCGATGCAGGCATGCGCGCCGGCGCCGAAGGGAAGGTAGGTGGCGCGCGAGCGCTCCCGCGAGGGCGCCTCAAGCCAACGCTCCGGGATGAACTCGGCGGGCCGCTCGTAGAGGGCTGGCTCGCGGTGCGTGACCAGCGGGCTGATGAGCACGTTCGAACCGGCACGCACCGCCACGCCCGCGATCCGCATGTCCCCGACGGGGCAGCGGTCGATGTGGCGGGCCGGCGGGAAGAGTCGGAGCGTCTCGCGCAGCACAGCATCGAGGTATGGGAGCCTTGGCACATCGTCGGGCGCGGGCGCCCGGTCATTGAGAACGACCAGGAGCTCGGCGTGAAATCGCTCGTCCGCGAGCGGGTGCCGAGCGAGGAGGTACCAGGCGGCCACGAGCGCGCTCGGGGGCTCGTCGACCGCCGCGAGCAGGAAGGCGATTACCTCCCCGCGTACGAGGCGCTCTGGCATGCCGCTTCGGAGCAGCGTCCCGACGAGGTCGTCCTCGTTCCCCGGCGACACGCGGCGTTCTGCGATCAGGGCGGAAACGGCTCGCTCGACCCGGGCCAGGGCCCTGGCCCGGCCAGTCCCGGGAACGGGAGGAACGAGCCCCGGCACCGCGGCCATGATCCTCGACAGGGAGCCGGCGAGCTCGGCGGAGTCGGATTCGAGGTCG
This sequence comes from Gaiellaceae bacterium, assembly GCA_041487575.1. Classification (GTDB taxonomy): domain Bacteria; phylum Actinomycetota; class Thermoleophilia; order Gaiellales; family Gaiellaceae; genus JBGPNP01. The sequence continues at coordinate 2,960 of JBGPNP010000120.1, forward strand.
GTCGAGAGCAGCACGTCGCCGGCGACGGTCAGGGCGAGCCGGTCGAGCTCGGTGCGTAGGTCGACGCGATCGCCATCCTTCCAGCCCGAGTGAGCACGCTCGGCCCGCGAGGCGATCGACGGAGCGAAGCCGGCGATCCGGTGCCGGTCGAGGCTCGTCTGGAGCAGCAACCGCCGGCGCCGGTGCTCCTCGCCGTCGAGCGTGTTCAGGGTATGGCCGAGGAACCGGCGGGCTCTCCGTTTCCACTTGCCGGGACGAAAAGAGCCGGCGTCCGTCACGAGCACGCGCCAGATCGTCTCGGGATCGCGAAGGAGGACGAACTCGCTCGGCCCCGCGGCGAGGCGAACGATCGGGACGTCGCTGCCGTGCACCCGGACGTACTCGACCGGATCGCGAAAGAACGAGCGGGCACTCAGCGGAGGGACAGGCAAGCCACGCCGGATTCTGACGTAGTCCGACCGGCCACGTCCCGAGGGCTTCAGCCCGGAACCGGGACAGGGCGACTCGTCGCCCGGGTCCGCGCCGGCTTCGGCTGGAGCCTCGGACGTAGGTTTCCGAGTAGAATCGGCGAACTCGGTGATGCGAATGGACGACCCCCTCAGTACCGATGGCAAGGCCCACGCTGCCACGTATCCGGCGGGGACGCGCGCGCGGTCCTGCGGGCGAGGTCGCCGAGCGCGCTGAAGCCCGCGTCGCCGAGATCTCGGCGCTCGGCCTGACCTGGGTCCATCTCGACCGGCCCACCCACCGGGAGGTCGCGGCGCTCGCGGACCGCTTCGGCTTCCACGAGCTCGACATCGAGGACGTCCTCTCGAAGCGGCAGCGGCCGAAGATCGACGAGTACCCGGACTACCTCTTCGCCGTCCTCCACTTCCCCTTCTACGACAAGAGCGTCCAGCGGCTGAACGCCGCCGAGCTCGACGTGTTCCTCGGGAACGACTTCCTCGTCACGCTCCCGAACGTCGAGCTCCTCCCGGTCACGTACCTCTTCCGCCGCTCTCAGGCCGACGAGGAGATGCGCACCGACCTCTTCGCGAAGGGCTCGGGCTACCTCCTCTACCACGTCCTCGACGACCTCTTCGACTACTGCTTTCCGATCCTCGACAAGATCGGGCACAAGCTCGACGCGATCGAGGAGGACATCGACGAGGGCGACTCCGAGGACGTCGTCCGCGACATCTCGAAGGCGAAGCAGGAGATCATCTCGTACCGCAAGATCATCAAGCCGGAGCGCGCGACGATCCGCGTACTCGAGCGGCACATGCAGCGGTTCCTGCCCGAGGAGCTGGAGCTCTACTTCGACGACATCGTCGACGCCGCCGAGCGCATCTGGGACCTCCTCGACAACTACAAGGAGGTCGTCGAGGCGCTCGAGTCGACGAACGAGTCGGCGATCGCGCACCGCCAGAACGACGTCCTGCGCCTGCTGACGATCATCAGCGTGACGATGCTGCCGCTCACTCTCATCACGGGCATCTTCGGCATGAACGTGCTCTTCCCCGGCGAAGCGACCCGCACGGCGTTCTGGGTCGTGCTCGGGCTCATGGTCGCGTCGCTCGCCGGGATGCTCGGCTTCTTCCGCTGGAAGCGCTGGCTTTGATGGAGCAGCTCTGGGCTCCCTGGCGGCTCGAGTACATCCAGGGTGCCGACGAGCTCGAGGGCTGCGCCTTCTGCCGCGCTGCGGAGCTTCCCGACGAGGAGGGGCTCGCCGTCCACCGCGGCGTACTCGCCTTCGTCGTGCTCAACAAGTACCCCTACGCCGTCGGGCACCTCATGGTCGCGCCGTTGCGGCACGTGGGCGAGCTCGGCGAGCTCACCTCGGACGAAGCGCTCGAGATCCACCGGCTCGTCGCGACCTCTCTCGGGGTCCTGGCCCAGGCCATGCGGCCGCAGGGCTACAACCTCGGCTGGAACCTCGGCCGCATCGCCGGCGCCGGCATCGTCGACCACGTCCACGAGCACGTCGTCCCGCGCTGGGCCGGAGACACGAGCTTCATGCCGGTGCTCGCCGACGTGAAGGTGATGCCCGAGGCTCTCGCCGAGACGCGGCGGAAGCTCGCCGGGGCCTGGCCGGCGTCGGCCTAGCCCAGCTTGTAGTGAACCGAGACGGTCTTGTCGCCGTCCATAACGAGCATGCACGGGTTGGGCTGCCCCGAGCACGCGTCGCCCCAGAACCAGAACCCGATCGACCGGTCGGGCTTCGTGGTGATGGTGACCCGCGTCCCGGCCGGGAAGCTCTCGCCGCAGTCGCTCCCCTCCTCGAAACCGGTGACGCCACAGCTGATGCCGGCAGGGTCGCTGGTGACGATCCCGCCGACTATCTTCACGACCCGGAGCTCGTAGGCCCCCCGCGGAGACGGCGGCTGCGACGGGGACTTCGCCGCCCCCTCGCAGTCGGCGCCGACCACGTCCGCTGCGTCGGCGACGAAGGCGTCCCGGCCCGGCCCGCACGAGAGAACGTCGACTGCGCCGTCCCGCGCCCTGAGCACGTCGTTTCCGAGGCCGCCCTGGAGGATGTCCGAGCCCGGCCCGCCCACGAGGACGTCGTTCCCCTGCTCTCCGAAGAGGACGTCGTCGCCCTTGCCGCCGAGGAGGAGATCGTCCCCGGCCCTTCCCTTCAGGACGTCCGCCCTGTCCGTCCCCCGTAGGACGTCGGGGCCCGGCTTGCCGACGATCGTCGCGGCGCCTGCGATCCCGGAGACCGCAAGGGCCCCGGCGACGAGCGCGCCTGCAAGAGCCCTGAGCCGTCGAGCTGCCATGACCTCAGTGTGGTGCCCGAGCCTCGCCCTTTCAAGCGTCGCGCTGGCCCCTAGGATTCCGACGGTGACCCTCGATCCCAAGGTCTTCAAGGCGTACGACGTCCGCGGCCTCTACCCGTCCGAGCTCGACGAGGACGGCGCCTACCGGATCGGCCGCGCCTACGCCGAGCACTTCGAGCCGAAGACGATCGCAGTCGGTCGCGACATGCGCCTCTCCTCCCCCTCGCTCGCCGCGGCGACGATCCGCGGCGCGACCGACGCGGGCGTGGACGTTGCCGACATCGGGCTCGTCGGGACGGAGATGGTCTACTTCGCGGTCGGAGAGCTCGGGCTCGACGGCGGGATCATGGTGACGGCCTCTCATAACCCGAAGGAGTACAACGGGATGAAGATCGTCCGGCGGGGCGCGCTCCCCGTCGGCGGCGAGTCGGGGCTCCTCGACGTGCGCGATCGGGCGGAACGCGGCTTCGGCGAGCCGGCGCGGCAGGGATCGGTGAGGGAGGAGGACGTCTATCCGGCCTTTGTCGAGCGGGTGCTCTCCTTCGTCGACCCGGCCGCGATGCAGCCGCTCCGCGTCGTCGTGGACGGCGCGAACGGCATGGCCGGGGCGATGCTCCCCCCGATCCTCGTGCGGCTCCCGATCGAAACCGTCCGCTGCCACTTCGAGCCGGACGGGACTTTTCCGCACCACGAGCCTAACCCGCTCCTGCCCGAGAACCGGGAGTTCATCGTCGCGAAGGTGAAGGAGGAGGGCGCCTACCTCGGCATCGCCTTCGACGGCGACGCCGACCGCTGCTTCTTCGTCGACGACACGGGCGAGTTCGTCCCTGGCGACTTCGCGACCGCACTCCTCGCCGAGTCGATGCTGGAGAAGGAGCCCGGCGGGAAGGTCATCTACGACGTCCGCGCAAGCTGGGCCGTGCCCGACACGGTCGAGCGCGCCGGCGGCGTCCCGCTCGTGAACCGGGTCGGCCACGCCTTTATCAAGCACCGCATGCGCAAGGAGGGCGCCGTCTTCGCCGGCGAGGTCTCGGGCCACTACTACTTCCGTGATTTCACGCAGGCCGACTCGGGGACGATCCCGGCGCTCCTCATGCTCGAGCTCCTGTCGAAGCGAGGGCAGAAGCTCTCCGAGATCCTCCGGCCCTACCGCGAGCACTACTTCATCACGGGCGAGCTGAACTCGCGCGTCTCCGACGTTGCCCTGAAGCTCCAGGAGCTCAAGGAGCACTTCCGCGACCAGGGCGAGGTCTCCCACCTCGACGGCATCTCCGTCACGGCGAAGGACTGGCACCTGAACGTGCGCCCCTCGAACACGGAGCCGCTCCTCCGCCTGAATCTCGAGGCGCTCGACCCGGAGCTCATGGAGCGGAAGCGGGACGAGGCGCTCGCGGTCATCGAGCGCTGACTAGCAGGTCGTTCGCGACGGCCACCGCGGGAAGCGGGGCTCGTTCAGCGCCGTCTGGGCGCTCGCGATCATCCGCGCGGTCGGACGGACGGCGTTGAAGTCGACGCGAACGTCGACGTTGTACCGCTCTGCGAGCCTCCCGACGATCCGGTACTCGGGGACGTCGGGATCGCCCTCGAGCGATCCGATGGAAGCGAGCTCGAGCCGGAGCGGGAGCCGCCGGATCGGGGGAACTGCGCCAGGTGCGGAGGGCGGGGCAGAGGTTCACCCGGGGGCCCACTCCCCTCCGCAACAAGAGGACGCTGACGAGGATGCCGTTGGGAGGCAAGGCGGCCGCAGGTCC
>JBGPNP010000121.1:0-7418 GCA_041487575.1 Gaiellaceae bacterium
CCCTGCGCGCTCAGCTTATCCGGGAGGGCCGGCGTGCCCGGCGGGCGCTCTGCCATCGCGCCTCTGGCCGAGACCGGTTGGGCCCGGCTACGTGGCGAGCCGCCGAGCCGCCTCGGCGAAGAACTCGAGCGCATCGCGGTCGAGCTCGACGCCGAGGCCCGGGCGCTCGGGCACCGGCAGGACGCCCTCGGAGAAGACAAGCTCGTCCCGGACGAGCTCCTTGCGGAGGCGTGACTCGCAGAGCTCGGCCGGCAGGAACTCGAAGAACGGCATGTGCGGCGTCACCATGGCGAGCTGGGCCGCGACTGCGACCGAGATCCCCGTCTTCCAGGCGTGGGGAACGACGATCCGCCCGTGCGCCGCAGCAAGGTCGCAGACGCGGCGGGCCTCCGTCAGGCCGCCCACGCGCCCGATGTCCGGCTGAACGACGGCCACGCCGCCGCGCTCGATCAGGTCGGCGAACTCGTGCCGCGTCGAGAGCCACTCCCCGGCCGCGATCCGCACCGGCGAGCGCCGCTGGAGCTCCGCGTAGCCTGCGAGGTCGTCCACCCAGAGCGGCGTCTCGAGGAAGAAGACGTCGAGCTCGGCCCAGGACTCGATCACGCGCAGCGCCCGCTCGACCGAGTCGAAGGCGTACTGGACGTCGACGAGGATCGTCACGTCCGGGCCGACGGCGCCTCGGACGGCGGCCACCACCTCGGTCACGCGCTCGTCCGGGCCGACGAGCCCCTTGTGGACGTACGGCCCCGAGAAGGTCGCCTCGAGCTTGACCGCGCGGAAGCCCATCGCGGCCGCCCGCGTCCCCCACGCGACCATCGACTCGACGTACGCCTCGAAGGAGGAAACCTCCGGCTGGAGCGAGGCGTAGGGCGTCAGGCGCTCCCTCGTGGCCTCGCCCCAGAGCCGCCAGCAGGGGACGCCCGCCGCTTTCCCGCAGATGTCCCAGAGGGCGATGTCGAGCGCGCCGATCGCATGGATGAGAGCACCGCGGCGGCCGGTCATGGCGGTGCCGACGTAGAGCTCCTCCCAGAGCGCCGCCGGATCGAGCGGATCACGCCCGAGGAGGAGGGCCTTAAGACCCCGGTCCATCGTGTGCGTCGCGGGCGCCTCGATGCAGGCGCGCGCGATCCATGCGTTCAGATCGGTCTCGCCGATGCCGACGATGCCCTCGTCGGTCTCGACCTCGACGACGATCGTGTCCTGCGCGGAACTCGTCGCTCCGGGGTCGAACCCCGGGTCGAGGAGGACGTGGGTGCGGATGTCGACGATGCGCACGCGGAAGCCTCAGCCGGGGCGGCGAACAGCGCCGCCCCGGCGGGCAAGGCCGTTACTCGGGCGGGATCTCCCGGTAGACGAGCGTGATGTCCGTGCCCTTCTGCCTCTTCCACCAGGCGATGATCCAGTAGCAGAAGAAGCCGAAGATTGCCGTTCCGAACGTCCAGGCAAAGAGCTGGCCCTTGTCGCTGTTCGCGCCGAGCTGCGGATAGTGGAGGTAGCAGACCCAGACGAAGATCGACGTCGCGATCGCTGCCGCGCCCGCGATCTGCACGAGCGGGATGCCCAGAAACGACTTCTGCGACGTCGACGCGCGGTAGAGCTCCGGCCGTAGGATCGGAGCGAGGACGCCGGCGAGGCCGACGAGCCCCATCGCAATGAGCTGAACGAGGAGCGCGTAGGCCAGCACCTTGAAGAAGCCCGCGCCGCCGAGAACCGACCAGACGAAGACGCCGGCCGACATGACGAGCGCGATCAGGAGGGCAAGCCACGGGCAGCCGTAGCGGTTCACGCGCGTGACGCCCTTCGGCAGCACGCCGTCGAAGGACATCGCGAAGATCGCCCGCGTCTGCTGGAGCGTCGAGATGTACGTGATCAGCGGCCAGAAGACGATGAAGAGGACGAAGACGAAGATCGCGTACACCGTCGACCCGACCGAGATCGAGCTCAGGTAGAAGAACGGCGTCCCCGGCACGGCGATCTCGCTCGGGAAGCCGCCGCCCGCGGCGGCGCGCATGAAGTCGCCGCCGAAGGTCTTGAAGAAGATGGCCGCGAAGATGGCGACGAGGATGAGCGGGACGACGCCGCCGAGCGCCATGTTGTTCGCTGTCTTGATCGTCGACGCCTGCCGGAGCTCGCCGCCGACGAACGTCGACCAGTAGCTGAAGATCGCGGTCGCTGCGAAAACGGCGATGATCGGGATCGTCGCCCCGAACGAAAAGGCCGGGTGGACGGCGACGCCGTTCGAGGCGGCCGTCGCGATCGTGTCGTGGTAGGTGTCGGCCTTCCCCGTCAGCGGCCGCGCGAAGTCGTTGAACTTCGAGATGAAGTGGCTCTTCGAAGTGAAGAGCGTGACGAGGCCGCAGATGAGGAGCGAGGCCGTCACCATCCAGAAGAAGAGGTTCTGGATGCGCAGGAGCCAGCGCCAGCCGCCGAGCTGGATGAAACCGGCGAAGGCGAACATGATGAACCCGAAGATGAGCTCCCACTTGTGCTGGTAGACGTCCGTGCTGCCCCAGCTCACGACTCCGGGCCAGCCGCCGATGAGGCCGACCGCGACGAGGAGCGGCCCGAGGCCGGAGATGACGACCGCAAGGCCGAAGAACGCGTTGGAGAGGAGGCCGGCCATCGTCATCGCGAAGACGGACATCCAGCCGATCGCGGGGTGGATCACCCGGGAGACGAGCATGTAGTCGCCGCCGGAGCGCGGGATCATCTGCGTCAGGAGCCCGAACGAATAGGCGAACGCGAGGATCATCGGGATGACGAAGAGGAGGGCGATGAAGATGTTCCCGCCCGGGCCGACGGCCAGGGCGAAGAGCAGGATGGCGGCCATCGTCTGCGTCGGATGGCCCGGGATGAAGTTGATGATGAAGGACGAGAGGGGCGGGACGCCGCGAACGAGGCCCGTGGCGGAGCGGACGAACAGCCCGGACTTCGCGACCTCGGGCGTTGCTTCGGCTTGGCTCATGAGGTGACCTCCGTGGGGATGGCCTATCCGACGACGAACTGGTGCTTGAGCACGGACGAGGCTCCGAGCTTGACGACGACCCCGTGGATGTGGCCGCTGTTGTACTCGGAGCCCGGGTTGAGCGCGAGCGTCCTGCCGATTCGCACCTCCCCTCGCGATTCGTGGATGTGCCCGTGGAGTGCGACGAGCGGCTGGTACTCCTCGATGATCCGGCGGACTGCGTGGCTGCCCACCGGGATGGGGTTGGGCTGACCGCTCACGTATCTGAGCGTGAGGTCCGGGTTCATCTCGTTCGCCGTGTCGAGCCCCGAGCCGTAGGGCGGGACGTGCAAGTTGAAGATCGCAGTAGACGGATTCTCGAGCTGCTCGGCGAGCCCCCTGAGCCGCTCGTACAGCGCGTCCTCGTCGAGCTCCCGCGGGCTGTTCCACGGCGTAGGGTTCGCGTAGGCGGAGGAAAGCATCTCGTGCGGCCCGATCCGGACGATCCGCTCGGCGCACGGCTTGACGTAGGAGGCCGACTCGACGACGGCGTCGCAGCTCCACGGGTCGTCGTTTCCCGGCATGACGAACACCTCGATGCCGTACTGCGCCATGCGCTCGTCGGCGAGGTCGATCCAGCGCCGGAGCTCGGCGAGCATGACCCGCTCGAAGAGCTCTGCGCGCGCGGCGGGGTCGTCGCGGTGTCGCGCGACCTCGTCAGGGGCCGCGACCCAGGGGTACATCCCGTTGAAGCGCACGGCCTGGAGGAGCTGCTCGAGCTCTTCCTCGCTCCGGCCGGAGCGGATCTCGCCGAGGAACTGCGCCGAGAAGGCGCCGCTGCCGTTTCGCTCGATCGGGACGATCGCCTTGCCCGTGACATCGCCGCCCATGACGAGGGCCTGGACGCCGTAGAAGCGGCCGGCGCCGAGGAACTTCCGCCAGACCCCGTCGGCGCCGTGGGCGTCCGAAGCGTAGTAGAGGTCGATCGTCTTCGCCGAGTCGTCGCCCGGGCGGCGCCTCAAGAGTCCCAAGCTCCGAACCTCCTGGGGATTGTGCAAACGGTTCGGAAAACGTTTGCACGGGCGAACGTAACCAGCGGGTCGGACGGAGTCAAGAAGCCGCTACGGGCCCGGCGCCCCGCGGACGACGAGCTCGGGGAGGGTCTCGATGACGACGTCCCGCGGCGTCTTGCCCTCGATCTGGTCGATGAGCGCGTCCACGGCGACGGCGCCGAGCGCCGCGAGCGGCATCCGCACGCCGGTCACGGGAACGTCGAGGTAGTCGAGGATGGTGTCGTCGTCGTACGTGACGACGTAGACCTCGGCCGGAACGGAGACGCCGAGGCGCCGCGCCGCCGCCGCCGCTCCCACGACCTGGTTGATGCTCGAGACGACGCACGCGGTGGGACGCTCGGCGGCGCCGAGCAGCCGCTTCGCCGCCTCGAACCCGCCGCGCTCGTCGTGCGTCGCGTGCTCGACGAGCCAGCCGAGACCCAGCTCCCGTGAGATCGACTCCACGGCCTGGAGCCGCCGCTGGGTCGTGTCGATCTCCAGCGGGCCCTCGACGTGGCCGACGACCCCGCGGCCGAGCGAGGCCAGGTGCTCGAGGACGACACGAACGGCCGCTGCCTCGTCCATGAGGACGTTCCGGCCGCTCCCGGGCAGGCCACGATCCGCGAAGACGACCGGGACGCCGTCCGTCGCGAGCCGCTCGAGGAGCGGGCCGGCCGCGCGCCCGCTCAGCACCATCAAGCCGTCGATGCGACCCTCGTCCACGAGCCGCTCGTAGGCGGCCTGAGCAGAGGCGTCGCCCGTGTCCTCCGCGAGCAGGACGACGTAGCCACGCCGCCAGGCGCGCTCGAAGGCGCCGTGGACGATCTCGCCCCAGAGCGGGTTGCGGAGCGTGGGCACGAGCAGGCCGAGCGTCCCGGTCGCGGCGAGCCGGAGGCCGCGTGCGATCGCGTGCGGCCGGTAGCGGAGCCGTCTGGCCGTCTCGACGATGCGCTTGCGCGTTTCCGGCCGGATGGAGACGCCGCCGGCGCCGTTCAGGACGCGCGACACGGTGGAGACGTGCACGCCCGCCTCCCTGGCGACGTCATGGAGCCGGGCGGGCGGCGAGCCGCGGTGCCTCATCGCCGCGAGATCATAGTTCGGCCGCGGCGGGTGAGCTAACGTTTGCGCGCCGATGGGAACCCAGATCCGGAGCGACATCCTCGATGAGGCGTCGCGCCTCGCCGACGCGGCCTTCGCGGCCGGAACCCCGGTGCGGGCGATCGGCGGCGTCGCCGTGCGGCTCCACGCCGCCGCTGGGGTCCACCCGGCGCTCGCGCGTCCCTACGGGGACATCGACCTCGTCACGACGAGCAAGGGCAGGAACGAGACGGGGCGCTTCCTCGCCTCGCTCGGCTACGAGCCGAACGAGCGCTTCAACGCGATGAACGGCTCCACTCGGCTCGTCTTCTACGACGTCGAGAACGGGCGGCAGGTGGACGTTTTCGTGGGCGGGTTTCGCATGTGCCACCGCGTCCCGGTCGCCGACCGCCTTCACCTCGACCGAACGACGGTGCCGCTCGCGGAGCTCCTCCTGACGAAGCTCCAGATCGTGCACCTGAACGAGAAGGACCTGCGCGACATCTTCGCCATCGTCCTCGAGCACGAGGTCGCCGAGCACGACGAGGACGCGATCAACGCCGCCTATGTCGCAGCGCTGCTCGCCGCCGACTGGGGCTTCTGGCGAACGGCGAGGCAGACGATCGAGGAGGCGCGCGCCCGGCTCGGCGACTACGCCCTCGAGCCGGTGGAGCGTGACCTTGTCGCTGCTCGCCTCGCGCGCCTCTGGGAGCGGGTCGAGGCCGAGCCGAAGTCGCTCCGCTGGCGCAGCCGCGCGAAGATCGGCGAGCGCACAAGGTGGTACGAGGAGCCTGAGGAGATCGAGCACCGGGCCGGCTGACCCGGCCTCGGGCAGGTCGGGCTAATTCCCCGCGCCATCCGTGTCGATAACACGTGGCAAGGAGCACACGTGGACATCGGCGAGCCCCAGAGGACGTACACGATCGAGCCCGTCGAGGACCCGATCCCCCGCGAGGAGCCGGCGACCGTCCCCGAGGAGTCTCCGGCCGAGCCGGTCGAGGTCCCGGCCTAGCGGCTCGCTCTTGAGCGCCTTCGTCGTCCCCGACAAGATCTCGCCCGAGATCGGCTGGCGCGTCTGGCTCGTCGTCGCGCACGAGGCGGGGCTCTTCCTCCACTCGGCCGTCCAGGCCAAGGTCCAGTGGCCCGTCCGGGAGGCCCTGCGGGCCGAGTGCCGCCGGATTCCAGCGCTCGAGATCGTCGGCGAGCCTCGCCTCGGGCCGGCCCACCAGGCGCCGGAGCAGACGTGCGGGACGGCCGGGGGCCACGGCTGCGGCATCTACGCGACGAAGACGGCAGCCACCTGCGCTGACTTTCTCAAGGGCGCCTACTCGCCGGGCCAGGTGCGGGGAGCGGGCGTCGTCCACCGGGTGATCGGCAAGGTTTCCCTCTGGGGGAAGGTAGTCGAGGGGGAGCTCGGCTGGCGGGCCGAATACGCGTACCCGCGCGAGATCTGGATCCCGCGCGAGTTCCACGTCGCCTCCGGGGTCGACATCGGCGCGGTGCGGCCGCCGGGCCTGCCGCTCGAGGAGATCGCCTGCGGCCTCGCCGCGTACGGCGTGCCGGTCAGCTTCACCTCCGTCGAGCCAGACGCGCTGGCGGCGTAGGAGCCGGCGGCACCGTGGGATAGGCTCCCCGCCGGTGCCGCACGAGCCCGTCCTCACGACCGTCGTCGGGAGCTACCCGTTCCCGGGCTGGCTCGAGGTCGCCGCCGAGGAGAGGGGGCGCTTCGGCCCCGACGACCTCGCCGAGGCCGCCGACGACGCCGTGACGGCAGCGGTCATGGATCAGGTGCGCGCCGGGCTCGACGTGATCACCGACGGTGAGCAGAGCCGCTTCGACTTCAACCTCTCCTTCTACGCGTTCCTCGACGGGGTTGAGCTCGAGACGGCGTCCCGCCGCCGGCTCGGCCCGCCCGCGCACGACCAGCGGGGCCGGCACCGGATCGCTGGCGACCTCGCAGCGCCGCGCGGACTCGGCGTCGTGGACGAGTTCCGGCGCCTCCAGCGCCTCGCGCCGCCGGGCCCGCGGCTCAAGGCGAGCGTCCCGGGGCCGTACACGCTCGCCGGCCGCCTCGAGCCGAACGCCGACCACCCGGACCGCTACGCGGTGACGGAGGCCCTCTTGCCGACCGTCCGGGAGGAGCTCATCCGCCTCGTCGAGGCCGGGTGCGAGATCGTCACCGTCGACGAGCCCTCGATGAGCTGCTACGCCTACCGCGAGGACACCGCCCGCCTCGTGGACGTCTTCAATCGCACCGTCGCGCCGGTCGCCGGCCGCTGCTACCTCGGCACGCACCTCTGCTTCGGGAACTACAAGGGCCGCGCCGTCGCGCCGCGGCGCTACGC
>JBGPNP010000122.1:0-7403 GCA_041487575.1 Gaiellaceae bacterium
CGGCTCAACCTCAGGCAGTTCTTCACCGCGACCGGGGTCCTTCTGATCGTGTTCGCCGCCGGACTCCTCGCGCACGCCGTGCACGAGTTCCAGGAGGCGGGCATCCTGCCGGGCACGATCGAGCACCTCTGGAACACGAACGGCATCGTCAGCGAGAACTCGAGCGTCGGGAAGTTCCTGAAGACGCTCTTCGGCTACAACGGCTCACCATCGCTCCTCGAGGTCGTCGTGTGGTGGCTCTACCTCAGCGCCTCGCTCACGTTCTTCCTCCGACCGCTCGCCCGGGTGCGCCGGCCGGCCGCGGCCGAGTCGACGGCCTAGAGCGGAGCGTGGCGACGAGCGTGCGCTCGTCGCAGAGGAGATCGAGCGCCTCGGGGATCGAGCGGCACACGACGTCCGCGGCTCGGAGCACTTCAGCCGCCGCTCCCTCGGCCGATGACGGCGATCCCGAGCGCCGCCGTCTCGAGCATAAGCGCGTCGTTCGCGCCTTTCCCGACGGCCGCGCACCGCTCGGGGCCGAGCCGGCGGACGACGGCCTCCTTTTCCGCCCCGTCGACGACGACCGCGGCACCGACACCGAGGACGGCTCCGACTGCGGCGAGCGAGCCGAAGGTGTCCGCCGAGAGCAGGTGCACCTCGAGCTCCCGCTTCAGCGCCTCGATCCGCTCCGGGACGCCCTCGAGGAGCGTCCCCCGGCTCGTCAGCGTGCCGTTGACGTCGAGGAGGAGGTGCGCGAGCTCGAGCGGCTCGCGGCCGGGGATCTCGACACGCTTCACTTGACGATCATGACCGGGCAGTGCGCGTGGTGCGCCACCCGGTCCGCGGTCGAGCCGAGGAGGTAGTCCTGGAGGAAGTGCCCCTTGTGCCCGACGACGAGCAGGTCGGCGTCCCGCTCGCGCGCGAAGCGGACGATCAGATCGGCGGCGTGGCCCGGCCGGACGTCCACCTCGACCTCGAGCCCGGCGGCCTCGGCCTCGCGCCTTGCCCGAGCCGCGAGGGCGCCGAAGAAGGCGTCCTTCTCGCGCCTTACCTCCTCCACCTCGCCCACCGTCGCCGCATAGGCGGGCAGCGGGCCCTCGACGGCGAGCGCGATCAGGAGTGCCCCGGTGAGGCGGGCGAGCTCGACCGCCTTCGCGAAGGCCCGGTTCGAGCCCTCCGAGCCGTCGATCGCCACGAGGATGCGCTTGAACGGCATCAGCCGGCCTCGTCGAGGGCGGGCTCGGCCGTGCGGCGCTGCTCCTCGGCCGCGCTCGGCTGGAGGAACCGCTGGGCGATCACGGTCGGAATGATGGCGGACAGGACGACCACGGTGATGAGGAGCGAGAACTGCGTGCGGTCGATGATGCCCGCGTTCAAGCCGTAGAGCGAGCTGATCGTCCCGAACGTCAGCCCGGTGGACATGAGCAGCGTGGTGAAGCCGGCGTGGGGGGCGCAGTAGCGGCGGGCAAGCGGGTAGACGGAGGCCAGCTTCGGCGCCATCTTCGCCATGAAGAGGAGCGCGAGGACGCCGAGGTTCGCCCAGAGCGCACCGACGGAGACGCTCATGCCGCCCTTGAGGAAGAAGAGCGGCGTCAGGAACGCGAAGGCGACGACCCGCAGCCGCTCCTGCTCCTTGCGGTGGCGAGCGTAGTGCTTCGAGAGCGCGAGCCCGAGCACGAACGCGGGCAGGACAGCGTGCGAGTGCGCTCTGCCGCCGAGCCACATGAGCAGGAAGAGGCTCGCGAAGACGAGCTTGATCTCCGGCTCGATGACCCGGTTTCCGTAGCGGGCGAAGAACCACGGCGAGAGGCGGGGCAGGCCGAAGACCAGCAGCGCGGAGGCCGCGACGAAGGGCACGATCCAGACAGTAGGCTTGAGAAAGAGGATCGAGAGCGCGGCCGCGACGCCGAAGTCCGTGACGAAGGTCGCGGACATGATCCGCTTCCCGATCATGGTGCGGTTCAAGCCCGTCTCGACGAGGACCGCGTAGACGACGGCGAGGCTCGTCGTCGAGAGGGCGATGCCGGCGATCTCGGCCTGCCCGCGGTTCCAGCCGAGAGCCCAGTAGGCGAACGCCATGACGACGAGGAAGGGCGCGGCAAATGAGACGGCTCCGATCGAGACGCTCGCGCGCCACTCGCGCCGGAGCTGGGGCACGTCCACCTCCGCGCCGGCGAGGAACGTGAGGACGATGCCGGCGAAGCTCCCGACGAAGGAGAGCCAGTCAGGGACCGAGAGGTCGAAGGCGTTCCCGACGACGACCCCGAGCGCGAGCTCGAAGAGCGCGACCGAGATGCCGATCTCGACGGAGACCGTCGAGGCGAGGAGGATCGCCGCCGCGAGGACCGCCGCTACTGCCAGATCGCTCACCTCTACCTCCTGAAGACGACGATTTCAGTTCGGTAGAGGCCATCAGCCCTCGCGGGCGGTTACGGCGAGCCTCATCGCCGCGCAGCGCCGGAAGTCTAGCGGCGCCTGATCGCCCCGAGCGTGAGGCCGCGCACGAGGTGCTGTCGAACCGCGAGCCCGAGAGCCACGGGAGGCACCATGAGGAGGATGCTGAGCGCGGCCTGCGGCCCGAACTCCCGCTCGAACTCGTCGCTCTGGAGGAAGGAGAGGAACACGGGCGCCGTCCGCGTCCGGTCGCTCGTCATCACGAGCGCGACGAGGAGATCGCTCCAGTTGACGACGAAGACGAGCAGCGCGGTCGCGGCGATCCCGCCCTTGACGCACGGGAGGACGGCCTTCGCAAAGGCGCCCCAGTGCGTGCAGCCGTCGACGATCGCGGCCTCCGAGATCTCGCGCGGGACGTCGAGGAAGAAGCTGCGCATGAGCCAGACGACGAACGGGAAGGTGAGCCCGCCGTAGAGGAGAGCGAGACCGGCGAGCGTGTTCCACAGGCCGAGGTCGACCCACAGGACGAAGAGCGGGACGAGGAGCAGGATCGGCGGGAACATCCGCAGCTGTAAGGCGAGGAACGGAAGGAGCCGCCCACCGGCCCGAAAGCGCGCGAGGCCGTACGCGGCGAGAAGGCCTGCGGCGAGCGCGAGCGCCGTCCCCCCGCCGGCGGCCGCGAGGCTGTTCAGGAGCGGCCGGACGGCGCTTCGTGTCGGCTGCTGGAGGAATGGGCTCGGCTCGGGGCCTTTGAGCCCGAGAACGGTCTCGAAGTTCGAGAGCGTCGGATGCTCCGGTACCCAGACCACCCTCCCGGGCGGATTCCACTCGGGCCCGGGCTTGAAGGCCATCGTGACCGTCCAGTAGAGGGGGAACCCGAAGGCCGCCGCGAGCAAGGCGACGGCCGTCGCGCGGGCAATCCGGACGAGCACGCTCGCACAGAAGGCTAGCGCCGCCCGAAGCTCTGCGGATCGGGGAGCGCCGAGCTCACCTCGGCGTCGTTCGCGACGCGGCGGGCGAGCGGGGCGAGGCTCGCGACCTCGTCGACGACGATGTTGCGGTTGCGGTCGACGCGCTCGTAACGGCCTCGCGCGAGGAGGAGCGGCTCGCCGCGGATGGCCTCCCGAAAGCGCTCGTAGACCGCCGGCGGGACGATCAGGTTCACCTGGCCGAGCTCGTCCTCGAGGAGCATGAAGACGACGCCGTTCGCCGTCGACGGCCGCTGCCGGGCGACGACCATCCCCGCGAAGGCGACGCGGGCGCGGTGCACGGCCTGCTCGAGCTCGCGGCTCGAAAGGACGACGCCCGGGAGGTGCGGCCGCAGGAGCTCGAGCGGGTGGACGCCGACGGAGACGCTCGTCAGGCGGTAGTCGGCGAGCATCCGCTCCCACGGTGTCTGCTCGGGGAGCTCCGGGATCTCGGTCCACGGCTCGAGCGGGAGCGTGAGCTGTCTGTCCTCCCCGCCCTGGCCGGCCGAGACCGAGCGCGGTGCGAGGCCGAGGCGCCAGAGGAGCTGGCGCCGCGGCCAGCCGAAGGAGTCGCAGGCTCCCGAGACGACGAGTGCCTCGAGCCCCGGCCGGTCGAGAGGGGCGCGCTGCGCGAGGTCGGAGACCGAGCGGAAGGGGCCGGCGCGCTCCCGCTCGACCACGAGCGCCGTCGCGGGCTCCTCGCCGAGGCCGCGGATGTAGGCGAGGCCGATCCGGACCGCATCCCGCTCGATCCGGCACTTCGCGCCGCTTCGGTTCACGTCCGGCGGGAGCACCTCGACGTTCCGGCGCTGGGCGTCCCGGACGAGGCTCGCGGGCGGGTAGAAGCCCATCGGCTGGGCGTTCAGGAGCGCGCAGAGGAACTCGGCCGGGTACGTGTGGCGAAGCCAGGCGGACTGGTAGGCGAGGAGCGCGAACGCGGCCGCGTGCGATTTCGGGAAGCCGAAGGCCGAGAAGCCGACGAGCTTCTCGAAGACCTGCTCGGCGGTCTCCTGGGCGACCCCGTTCCCGGCCGCCCCGGCGAGGAAGCGCTCGCGGTAGGCCTCGAGGGCGTCGCGGCTCCGCTTGCGGCTCATCGCACGGCGCAGGCCCTCGGCTTCCCCTACCGTGAAGCCGGCAAGCGCGACGGCGACGTCGAGCACCTGGTCCTGGAAGACGACGACGCCGAGCGTGTCCCGGAGCGGCTCCGCGAGGAGCGGGTGGTCGTAGGGCGGGAGGTAGCTCGGATCCTCGCGCCTGCGCTGGCGCCGCTCGATGTAGGGGTTGACCGCGCCGCCCTGGATCGGCCCGGGCCGGACGAGCGCGACCTGGATCGTGAGGTCGTCGAGGTTCTCCGGCCGCGTGCGGAGGAGACTCTGCATCTGCGCGCGGCTCTCGATCTGGAAGAGGCCGACGGTGTCGGCGCGCTGGATCTCGTCATAGACCGCCGGGTCGTCGAGCGGGATGCGCGAGAGGTCGATCGTCTGACCGCGCAGGCGGACGATCTGGTCGACACACTCCTCGACCGCGGAGAGCATGCCGAGCCCGAGGAGGTCGATCTTGAGGAAGCCGGCGTCGGCGCAGGAGTCCTTGTCCCACTGGCAGAGCTGGCGCCCCTCCATCGCCGCCTGCTCGACCGGCACGAGCTCCACGAGGGGGCGTGACGAGATGACCATCCCGCCGGGGTGCTGCGAGAGGTGGCGCGGGAGGCCGGCAATCTCGCCGCACATCTCGCGGAAGGCCCGCCAGCGCGCTGACTGAAGCTTCGCCTCGGCGTCCGGGAGGAACCCCATCTCCTCCCCCACGCGCTTTGCGTTCCAGCCGTCGGAGACGCGGGCGAGCCGCTCGAGCTCCGCCTGCGGCAGGCCGAGCGCCTTGCCGACGTCACGGATCGCGCCGCGGGATCGGTAGGTGGAGAAGGTCGCGACGAGAGCGGCGCGCTCGCGGCCGTAGCGCTCCGTCACTGCGATGATGAGCTTCTCGCGGATGTCGCGCGGGAAGTCGAGGTCGATGTCCGGCACGGAGGCGAGCTCGCGGTTCAGGAAGCGCCCGAGCGAGAGCCCGGCGGCGACCGGGTCGACGTGCGAGAGGCCGGTGAGGTAGCAGACGATCGAGCCGACCGAGCTCCCGCGGCCGCGTCCCGGGGGCAGGAGGTGGCGCGGCGAGCCGGGGCCGCGCACCTCCGCCGCGACCTCGCGGGCGAGCTCGAGCACCTCCCAGTGGAGGAGGAAGAAGCCGGAGAGGCCGAGCTCGTCGATGAGCGCGAGCTCCTCCCGCAGACGGGCGTCGGCGCGGTCGCGGAGCCCGCGGGGCGCGTGGCGGTAGCGCTCGTCGAAGGCGCAGCCGCAGACGCGGGTGAGCTGGGCGGCGGCCGGCTCATCCCCCTCGGAGAAGTCCGGGTAGCGGTAGCCGAGCTCCTGCGTCAGGTCGAACTCGAGCCGCTCGGCCAGCTCCTGCGTCGCGGCGACCGCATCCGCGTCGTCGGGGAAGCGGGCGGCCATCTCCTCGGGCGCGAGGAGGACGCACTCCTCGTTCCCGCGGCGCTCGAGCTCGCAGCCCTCGAGCGAGGTGCGGTTCCTGACCGCGACGAGGACGTCGTGGAGGCGGGCGCGGCGAGGCTCGTGCGCGTGGACGTCGCCGGTCGCCACAGTGCGAAGGTCGAGCGCGGCGGCGAGGTCGCGGAGAGCCGCGTTGCGGCGGGCGTCGCCGCGTGAGTAGGGCCGCTGGAGCTCGACGAAGAAGCGGCTGCGGCCGAAGGCGCGGGCGAGGCGGGCGGCTGCGTTCGGGTCGCGGACGGCGAGCCCGTGCCGGGCGCAGCCGGAGAGGCAGACGAGGCCGCCGGCGTGCTCCTCGAGGAAATCCTGGTCGAGCCGCGGGTTCAGGCGCTCGCCGGCGTGGGCGGCGGTGAGAAGGCGGCAGAGGTTCGTGTAGCCGCGCGGAGTCTCGACGAGGAGCGTCACGTGGGAGCCGTCCGCGAGCGTCACCTCGGCGCCGGTGATCGGGCGGAGGCCGAGCGCCTTCGCCGCGTGCGCGAACTCGAGCGAGCCGTAGACCCCGTCGTGGTCCGTGAGCGCGAGCGCCGGATAGCCGAGCTCGAGCGCGCGGACGACAATCTCCTCGGGGAGAGACGCGCCGTCGAGGAAGGAGTAGGCGCTGTGGCAGTGGAGCTCGACGTAACTCGGCACGGTCACGTCACGCACTCGACACGGTCCGTGACACACACGTGCGTCTTTTCCGGGTAGGCTCGAAGCCGGGTGGTGGGCCGGGGTGCCCCGGGAGGGGTGGGAGGAAACGAGACAGAGCTCATGAGGCTCACGCGCGCTGGCGGTACCACCTCCCCGCGAGCTCGTCGCGGAAGACGACGACGTTCTTCCCGCTCTCGAGCACGACGTCGAAGTACCTGCGCCGCACCGGCTCCTCCGTCCACCAGCGCTCGACCACGCGCCACTCCTCGCGCACGCGCGCGACCGGCACCCGGTCGACCTCGGCCGGTGCTCCCCCCCGCTCGGCGACCCGGGCGGGATGGGGCTCGTTCAGTCGTCGCGCGGCACGAGAATGGCCCTGCTCTCGGGGATGCGCGACCACGGTGCGACCTCCACGACGGTGCAGACGGCGTCGACCCCGGCGGCGGCCCGGACCTGGCGCAGGCCCTCCCGCAGGCGCCCGCGCAGCCGGCTCCCGCGCGCGCGGACGAGCTCGGCCTGGATGCCGGCCGAGTCGGTGAGCTCGCCCAGCTCGAGCCGGAGCGAGCAGGCGGGGGCCGGCACCTCGGCGAGCTTCGACGTGAGGGCCGCACGCAGGCGCTCCGGCTCCGCGGTCGGTTCCCGCAGCGTCACCGACCGCCGCCACGAGCCGCCGCCGACGAGCCGCGCCGAGAGCACGACCTTCCGCACGGCGCGGTCGGCGCGATCCGGCCGTCCCAGCGTCCGCTCGACGAGGCGCGGTACGGCGAGCTCGAGGGATTAGGGGTGCAGACCGTCGGGCAGCTTGCATCGCTTCCGGGCTCCGCTGTCGCGGAGCGCCTGGGACTGGCCGGACGGCGCGCGTGGAGCCTGGCGCGGGGAG
>JBGPNP010000123.1:0-7206 GCA_041487575.1 Gaiellaceae bacterium
GCAGCGCTTCACGCTCGACCGGATCAAGGCCTACGTCGACCAGGGCGCGTACCTCGGCGCGCGCAACGTCCTCCTCGTCGTCGGCGAGTACTACTGGGACGGCGAGGTCTTCCCGTACGAGGCGATCTGGGACATGGCCGTTACGGCCGTCCGGAACGCGGGCGAGTACGCGCACTCGAAGGGCCTCGAGATCGTGCTCGAGCTCGAGCCGTTCGACACCGCCATCCTCAAGGACGTGCACGAGCTCGTGCGCTTCGTCGAGGCCGTCGGCCATCCGGCCGTGCGGGCGAACGGGGACATCTCCCACCTCCACCTCTCGCACGCCTCGTTCGAGGACGTGAAGGCGCTGACCGGCCTGATCGGCCACATCCACCTCTCCGACTGCGACGGCAAGGTGCACGGCGACCTGCCCGCGGGCCGGGGCGTCACGCCGATCAAGGAGTACCTGGTCGCGATCCGCGACACCGGCTACGACGGCACCGTCTCGATCGAGCTCGAGTACTCGCCCGACCCGGACAAGATCGTCGAGTGGACCGGCGAGGCCTATCAGTCGACGGCCAGGATCATGGCCGAGCTCGGCGTCCGGCCGGCGCCCGTGACCGTGTAGGAGGGGCCATGGCCGACTTCGACCTCAACACCGGCCCGAGCCTGCCGCCGAAGACCGACTACGGGATCGGCTGCGTCGGGGCCGGCTTCATCATGCGCGACATCCACCTTGTCGCCTACCGTGAGGCGGGCTTCAACCCGGTGGCGATCGCGTCGCGCACGCCGGAGCACGCACGGGCGGCGGCCGAACAGAACGGCGTCGGCACCGTCTACGACACCTGGCAGGACCTGCTCGACGACGAGCGCGTCGAGATCGTGGACGTCGCCTTCCCGCCCGACCAGCAGCTCGGGATCGTGCGGGAGGCGGCCAAGCGGCCGCACGTCAAGGGCATCCTCGCCCAGAAGCCGGTCGCGTTCACGCTCGACGAGGCCGTCGAGATGGTGCGCGTCTGCGACGAGGCCGGCGTCAAGCTCGGCGTCAACCACAACATGCGCTACGACCAGTCGATGCGGGCGCTCAAGACGCTCCTCGACCGCGGCGAGCTCGGCGAGCCGGTCGTGGCGGAGATCGTCATGAACGCGCGCCCCCACTGGCAGGAGTTCATCAAGCCGTACGGGCGGATCGCGCTCCTCAACATGTCGATCCACCACCTCGACGCCTTCCGCTACCAGTTCGGCGATCCCGAGCGGATCCTCGTCTCGGCGCGGAACGACCCGAGCCATGACTTTCCGCACGAGGACGGGATGGCCTTCTACATCCTCGAGTACGCGAACGGGTTCCGTGCGATCGGGCTCGACAACTGCTACACGTGGGCCGACCACCGGATCGAATGGCGGGTCGAGGGCACGCAGGGGATCGCCAAGGGCACGATCGGCTGGCCCGACTATCCGCACGGGAGTCCGTCCACGATCGACTGGACGACCCGGGCGATGAGCGGCGAGTGGGAGCGGCCCCGCTGGCAGGAGCGCTGGTTCCCGCAAGCCTTCAAGGGCACGATGGGCCAGCTCATGCGGGCGATCCAGGAGGACGCCGAGCCGGAGATCTCCGGCCGGACGACGATCGGGACGATGGCGCTCGTCGAGGCGGGGTATCGCTCGCTCCGGGAAGGCCGGGCCGTTCCGCTCGCCGAGACGATGCCGGCCTTGGTGGGGTAGTGGACGCGTTCCGCCTCGACGGGCGCGTCGCGATCGTCACGGGCGGCGGTGGCGGGCTCGGCGCGGACATCTGCTCCGCGCTCGCCGCCGCCGGCGCCGCCGTCGCGGTCGCCGGCCGCACGCAGGAGACGATCGACGCCGTCCGCGACCAGGTGCGGCAGGCCGGAGGCAGCGCGATCTCCGTTCTCGCCGACGTCTCCGAGAGGGCGTCGATCGACGCGATGGCGGAGACGGTCGTCCGTGAGCTCGGCGGCGTGGACATCCTGGTCAACAACGCCGCCATCTACCCGCGGCGCGCCTGGACGGAGATCGCAGAGGAGGAGTGGGACGCGGTCCTCGCGACGAACCTCAAGGGCCCCTTCCTCTGCGCTCGCGCCGTCCACGACTCGATGAAGGAGCGCGGTCACGGGCGGGTCATCAACCTGACCTCGATCACGTTCTTCGTCGGCTTCGCCTTCCTGCTCGACTACGTCTCCTCGAAGGGCGGCATCATCGGCTTCACGCGGGGGCTCGCGCGCGAGCTCGGGCCCGAGGGGATCACGGTCAACGCCATCTCGCCGGGGGCTTTCCCGACCGACGCCGAGAAGATCCACCCGAACCCCGAGAACTACAACCAGTGGGTGCTCGACCAGCAAAGCCTCAAGCGGCGCGGGACGCCCGAGGACATCGGCAACCTCGCCGTCTTCCTCGCGAGCGACGCTTCGAGCTTCATCACAGGGCAGACGATCGAGATCGACGGGGGCTGGGCGATGCACTGATGGCGGAGCTCTTCGGCAAGCGCTACGAACGGGACGAGCTCCTGCGGCGGGTCGGGCGGCTCGGCCAGGTCGCGGGCGTCCGCCTCGTCGAGCTCGCAGACGGGGCCGAGCGAGGCGTGCGCGCGCTCGAGTTCCGTACGGGGACCGGGTTCGAGTTCGACGTCGTCGTCGACCGTGCCTTCGACATCGGGCGCTGCGAGCTCCGCGGCGCGCCGCTTGCGTGGCAGTCCGGCGTCGGCTACGCAGGCCCCTGGTTCTACGAGCCCGACGGCCTCGGTTTCTTCCGCAACTGGGGCGGCGGCCTCCTCACGACCTGCGGGCTCGACCACGCGCTCTTCATGGCCGTGGACACGGCCGAGCAGTACCACTACCCGCCGAAGCAGACCGAGGAGTTCGGCCTGCACGGGCGCGTGTCGAACCGCCCGGCGCGCCTAGCCGGCTACGGCGAGCGCTGGGAGGGGGACGAGTGCGTCCTCTGGGCCGAGGGGGAGACGCTCCAGGCGTCGGTCTTCGGCGAGCAGCTCCTCCTGCGGCGACGGATCGAGGCACGCGTCGGCGAGTCGCGCCTCCGGATCCACGACGAGGTCGTGAACGCCGGCTGGGACACGACGCCGCACATGCTGCTGTACCACGTGAACGTCGGCTTCCCGGTCGTGGACGACGGGGCGGAGCTCCTCGCGCCCGCGACCGCGGTGGCCGCGCGCGGCGCCCATCCGGTCGAGGGCTACCGCACCTTCCACGGGCCGGCGGCGGGCTACGTCGAGCAGGTCTTCGAGCACGAGCTCGCGGCCGAGCCGGACGGGAGCGTCCCGGTCGCCGTCGTGAACCGGCGCCTGGGACTCGGCGCCTACGAGGTCTTCCGTCGCGACCAGCTCCCGCACCACTTCCTCTGGCGGATGCTCGGCGAGGGCGCCTACGTCGTCGGCATCGAGCCGTGCACGAACCGCGTCGACGGCCGGCTCGACGCCCGCGCCCGCGGGGAGCTGATCGAGCTCGCCGCTGGTGAGAGGCGCGTCTACGACCTCGAGCTCGGCGCCCTCGACGGGCCGGAGGCGATCGAGGCGTTTGCCGCGCGAGTCAGGGCGCTCGCGTGAGCGGCCCGCCGCCGCCTTCCTGCTTTCGGCAGCCGCGTCCTACGTGAGCGGGATCTCGCTCTCGGTGGACGGCGCTTACGCGACGGCGATTCCCTAGGCCTTAGACAACTTAGCCCGCCGGCTTCTTCCCGACCCTGAAGAGACCGGCGGGAGCCTTGGAGGCGAGCCAGCGAACGGCCGGGCCGGCGCTGCGACCTTCGTCCTCGAGCGCCTCCTTCCGCCTGACTGCCTCGCGGACCGCGATCCCGCCGAGGAACCGGACGGGCTCGGGTGGAAACGCGCCGGGCGGCCCGGCCGAGAGGCGGGTCGCGCCGTAGCGGTCGTCGGCTCGGAGCGCCATGGCGGCGAGGATCCGCCCGCCGAGGACGCACGGCCCGACGCCGTTCCCCGAGAAGCCGACGCCGTAGAGGACGTGCGAGTTGGCGCGGAGGCGCCCGAAGAAGGGGACGCCGGTGAGGCTCCGGTCGATCGGCCCCGCCCAGGCGTGCGTGACGGGCACGGCGGCGAAATCCGGGTAGAAACGGCGGAGGCTCGCGGCGACACGGTCGCAGCGGCGCCGGCTCTCGTGGAACCCGCCCCCGAACCGGCCGGCCACGGCGAGGGCGCCGCCACCACGCCCGATGGCGATGCGCCCGTCGCTCGTCGTGCGGTGGTAGTGGACGCGGAGCTTCGAGTCCGAGATGCACTCCCCGCCCGTCCAGCCGTTCCGCTCGAGGAGGTCGGGCGCGGGCGCCGACGCGACCATCTCGCTCGAGAGCGGGACGAGCGCGCGGCGGAGCTCGCGGAACTCGGGAAGCCCGACCGCCCATGCGTTGAGCGCGGCGACGACGGTCTCCGTCTCGACGCGGCCGGCTGGCGTCCGTACGGCGCCGCCCTCGATCCCGAGCGCCGGCGTCCGCTCGTAGATCCGCACACCCCGCTCGAGGGCGACGCGGCGCAGGCCGCGGACGAGGCGCGCGGGCTGGACGGTGGCCGCGTGCTTCTCGAGCACGCCGCCGAGGTAGGCCTTCGAGCCGCCGCGGCGCTGCACATCTTCCGGCGTGAGGCGAGCGAAGGCGTCGAGGCCGAGGCTCTCCGCCAGGGCGACCGTCTCCTCCCAGGCTCCAACCTCCGCGGCACAGGTCGCCGTCCAGAGCCAGCCTGCGAGGACGAAGTCCGCGTCGATCCCGTGCTCGGCGCAGAACGCGCCGACATGGGTCACCGCGTGCTCGGCCTCGTGCGCGAGCCAGAGGCCGTCGTCCTCCCCGCACGCCTCGAAGAGCGGGTGGAGCTTCGTCCACCACGGCAGGACGAAGCCGCCGTTTCGGCCACTCGCGCCGCCGCCGCACACGTCCGCCTCGAGGAGGACGACGTCGAGGGCAGGCTCGCGCTCCTTGAGGAAGAGGGCCGTCCAGAGCCCGGTGTACCCGCCGCCGAGGATGCAGACGTCGGCACGGGTCGAGCCCGAGAGGGGCTCGGGCGCGTCCCAGCCCGGCTCGTCAGGGAGCGCTTCCTGGAGCCAGAGGGAGCGGCGCTCCAGAGCGCGCGGGCCGAGGGAGCTGGTGGCTCGCCCAGCGACGTTCACCGGTTTCTGCCCCGCGATGAGACGTCGCCATGCGGCGTCCTCAGTCGCGCCCGTATTCGCGAATACGGGCGCTCCCTGCGTCCTTGCCTGGCTCGCTCCTCGCGACCCAGAAATCCGGCAACGTCACTGGGCGAACCACGTGTCACGCGGGTGAATCTACTTGGCCGTCCAGCCTCCGTCGACCGGCAGGACGACGCCGGTGACGAATTTCGACGCGTCGCCCGCGAGGTAGAGCGCGGCCTGGGCGACGTCCTCCGGCTCGCCGAGCTCGCCCGTGAGCGGCTGCACGTCCTTGAGGCGCGCGCGCAAGTGCGGGTCCTCCTGGACGCGACGGCTCTGCGGCGTGCGGATGACCCCGGGGCAGATCACGTTCGCGCGGATGCCCTGCTTGGCGTAGGTCACGGCCATCGCGCGCGTCAGCGCGATCACCCCGCCCTTGCTTGCCGCGTAGGCATGCGTCGACCAGTCCTCGTCGCCTCCGACGAGGCCGAGGACGGAGGAGACATTGACGATCGAGCCTCCGCCGGCCTTCAGGAGTTCGGGGACGGCGTACTTGCAGACGAGGAAGATCGCCTTCAGGTTGACGTCGAGGACGCGGTCCCACGCCTCCTCCGTGCACGTGTCGACGGGGCCGTCGCCGTAGCGTCGGCCGCTCATCCCGAGGCCGTTCATGACGACGTCGAGGCGGCCGTGGCGCTCGACGCAGGCCCTGACGGCGTAGTCCGCCTCCTCGGCCTCGGTCAGGTCGGCGACGTGGTCGGCGCCCTCGAGGTCGACGCCGAAGACCTGCGCGCCTTCCTCCACGAAGAGCCGGGCGGTAGCGCTCCCGATGCCGCCGGCAGCGCCGGTGACAAGCGCTACTTTGCCGGCGAGGGCTCGGCTCACGGAGCAACCTTCAACGGAGCATCCTCCCGAGCGAAGCGAAGGGACAAGCTCGTACCGCGGAAAATGCACAGCATTTTTCGCGGATGCTTCACAGCCTGCGCACTCTACGCCGGTAGTCGCGGTAGGAGGCCTCGAAGAGCTCCCGCGAGCGCTCGGGCCCGACGAAGACGTCGCTCGTGATCACGACGGGCCGGTGCCCGAGGGCGGCGAGGCGCTCGGCGATCGCGCACTTGAGAGCGTTCACGACCAGGATCCCGCCGATCGACGAGCCGGGCCCGACGGGCTCCCCGAGCCCTGGAACCGTGACGAGCGCGTCGCCCGGGACGCCGCAGTTGTCGATGACGACGTCCGCGATCTCGAACAGCCGTTTGCCGGAGGAGTGCCTCGGCTCCGCGATGCTCGAGTGGGCGAGGGTCGTCACGGCGATCACGGGCAGCCCGCGCTGCTTCGCTCCGAGGGCGATCTCGATCGGGACGGCGTTCACGCCCGTGCTCGAGAAGACGACCATGACGTCCTCGGGCGCGAACTCGAAGTTCGCGAGGACGGCCTCCGCGAACCCCTCGACCCGCTCGAGGAACATCGCCTGGCGCTGGCCGTTCGCCCCCACGACCTGGGTGTGGTTCGTCAGCGACAGCTCGACGATGGGGTGGAAGCCGGGGAAGCTCCCGTAGCGCGGGTACAT
The DNA here is from genome assembly GCA_041487575.1 of Gaiellaceae bacterium. Lineage (GTDB taxonomy): Bacteria > Actinomycetota > Thermoleophilia > Gaiellales > Gaiellaceae > JBGPNP01. The sequence goes on from JBGPNP010000123.1 coordinate 6,685, forward strand.
CTCCTCGACGAGCATCCGCGAGTGCCCGGTGCCGAACAGGTGGACCAGGCCATCCTTGGCGATTGCGCCCGCGCAGAGGTCCGCGGCGCGCTCGATCGCCTCGAGCTGCGTCTCGCGCACGCGCCGGCCGATCGCCTCCGCCTGCTCGAGGTAGTCGAGCGCCGCGGTCACAGGGCCGCCTCCTCCCTCGCCTTCGGCTCGCTCGCGCGTGGGAGCCGACGTTCCCCCGCGGGCCCGTTCTTCTCAGTCCGACCTCGGCGCAGGCGCCGACGACTCGGTGGAGAACCTCCCGGTTCTCCCATGCCCTCTCCACGAGGCGGCTCATAAAGCCGCCTCCGCGTTCGCCTCGTCGGTGACGAGGACGTCGACGAGGCCCGTGCGGAGTGCGCCGTGGATCGCCCGCTCCGTCCCCGGCCCGCCGGCGACGGCGAGGACGCGCGCCCGGCGGAGCTGCTCGGCCGAGAGCTGGACCGCCCGCTCGGAGAGCGGCGTGTCGAGGAGCCGGCCCTCGGCGTCGAAGAC
>JBGPNP010000124.1:0-7189 GCA_041487575.1 Gaiellaceae bacterium
GCCTCGGGCGGGAACGCGGGCGCGTGCCACGCGCAGATGTACACGATGGGGACGATCCTCCGGCACGGCTCGGAGGAGCAGAAGCAGCGGCTCTTGCCGAGGATCGCCTCCGGCGAGCTCCGGCTGCAGGCCTTCGGCGTCACCGAGCCGACCGCCGGCTCCGACACGACGTCGATCCAGACGACCGCGACGCGCGCCGACGGCGGCTGGGTCGTCCACGGGCAGAAGATCTGGACGTCGCGGGCCCTCTACTCGGACCTCATGCTCCTGCTCGCGCGGACGACGCCGTTCGATCAGGTCGAGAAGAAGACCGAGGGCCTCTCGACGTTTCTCGTCGACATGAAGGCCGCGCTCGCCGCCGGGACGATGACGATCCGCCCGATCAAGACGCTCATGAACCACGCGACGACCGAGATCTTCCTCGACGGCGTCCACGTGCCCGCCGACGCGCTCGTCGGCGAGGAGGGCAAGGGCTTCCGCTACATCCTCGACGGGATGAACGCCGAACGGATTCTCATCGCCGCCGAGTGCATCGGCGACGGGCGCTGGTTCGTCGAGAAGGCGGTCGCGTACGCGAAGGAGCGGGTCGTCTTCGGCCGCCCGATCGGGGCGAACCAGGGCGTCCAGTTCCCGATCGCGCAGGCACACGCCGCGATCGAGGCGGCCGACCTCGTGCGCTACAAGGCGGCGTGGCTCTTCGAGCAGGGCCTCCCATGTGGCGCGGAGGCGAACATGGCGAAGCTCCTCGCCGCCGAGGCGAGCTGGCAGGCCGCGAACGCCTGCCTCGACACGCACGGCGGCTTCGGCTTCGCCGAGGAGTACGACGTCGAGCGGAAGTTCCGCGAGACGCGGCTCTACAAGGTCGCGCCGGTCTCGAACAACCTCATCCTCGCCTACGTTGGTCAGCACGTCCTCGGGCTCCCGCGGTCCTACTAGACTCCCGGCCCATGGTGGTGGTCACGCTGCGCTCGCCGCTCCGCGACCTCGCAGAGGGGAGCCGGCAGGTGGACGTCGAAGGGGCCACAGTCGGGGAGGCGCTGCGGGCCCTCGAGCGCCGTCATCCGCGGATCGTCGGCTGGATCCTGGACGAGCACGGCCGCGTGCGGGAGCACGTGAACGTCTTCCTCGGCGGGGCGCGGGTGGCCGAGGACGCGCCGGTCGCGGCGGACGACGTCCTCCACGTTCTCCCCTCGATCTCAGGAGGTAGGCGATGACGGAGCTCCTCGTCGGCACGAAGAAGGGCCTCTTCGTCCTGCGCGGCGAGCCGGGCGAGCCGTTCGACATCGTTCACCGGGCCTTCCCCGGCGATGTCGTCGAATACGCGTTCCGCGATCCGCGCTCGGGCCGGTGCTTCGCGAGCGTCACGTCGGGCTTCTACGGCCCGCGGCTCTTCATCGCCGAGGATCCGGCCGGCGAGTGGCGGCAGGCAACGGGGCCCGCGTTCCCGGAGGACGTGGCCGACACGACTGTGGCGCGAATCTGGATCGTCGAGCCGGCCGAGGAGCCCGGCGTCCTCTACGCGGGCACGGACCCCGCTGCGCTGTGGCGGAGCGAGGACGACGGCGAGACGTGGGAGCTCAACCGGCCGCTCTGGAACGCGCCGACCCGCCCCGAGTGGCGTGCCGGGGCCGGGGGGCTCATGCTCCACACCGTCTGCCCGTGGCCCGGTGAGCCCGATCGACTGGCCGTGGCGATCTCGGCCGCGGGCGTCTGGCTCACGGACGACCGTGGCGAGACGTGGCGGACCGGCTATGTGGGGCTCGACCCGCAGTACATCCCGGAGGAGGCCAGGGAGGGCACGCACACGCTCTGCGTCCACAAGATGGAGCGGGCGCCGCTCCGGCCGGAGCGGCTCTTCATGCAGTTCCACGGGAGCGTCTACCGCAGCGACGACGCGGGCGAGAGCTGGGCGGACTTCGCGGCCGGGCTTCCTGCGGGGTTCGGCTTCCCGGTCGTCGTCGACCCGGCCGACCCGGAGAGCGCGTACGTCATCCCCCTTGTCGGCGCCGAAGACCGCGTGCCGCCCGACGGGAGGGTGCGCGTCTTCGAGACTCGCGACGGCGGCGCGACCTGGGCCGGGCGAGGCGAGGGCCTGCCGCAGGCGGAGGCCTACCTCACGATCCTCCGCCAGGCCTTCGACGCCGACGGCGGCTCGCCGCTCGGCCTCTACTTCGGCGCGACCTCCGGAGACGTGTTCGGCTCCGCCGACGGCGGCTCGACGTGGTTCACCGCGGCGACGCGCCTCGCGCCGGTCACGTCCGTGCGCGTCTCCGGCTGAGCGATCGGGGCCGGGAAGGCGCGAGGCCCTCTCCTGTGCGGGCCGGGACCGGCTCTACTACGCTTCGAGCAGCCATGCCCGTGCCGTTCGACAAGTACCGCCCCTACGCCTACGGCGTCGACCTGCCCGACCGCACCTGGCCGAGCCGCCGGATCGAGCGGGCACCGGTCTGGTGCTCGGTCGACCTCCGCGACGGGAACCAGGCGCTCATCGACCCGATGGACGTGCCGCGCAAGCGCCGCTTCTGGGACCTCCTCGTGCGGCTCGGGTTCAAGGAGATCGAGGTCGGCTTCCCCTCGGCGTCCCAGCCGGACTACGACTTCACGCGGCTCCTGATCGAGGAGGACCTCGTTCCCGACGACGTCTGGATCCAGGTCCTCACGCAGGCGCGCGAGGAGCTGATCGCGCGGACGATCGAGAGCGTCCGGGGCGCGCGGCGGGCGATTATCCACCTCTACAACTCGACGTCCGAGCTCCAGCGGCGGGTCGTCTTCCGCTCCGACAAGGCCGGCATTACGGACATCGCCGTCACGGGCGCCGAGCTCTGCCTACGCGCGCTGGACGAGCTCCCCGGCACCGAGGTTCGCTTCGAGTACTCGCCGGAGAGCTTCGTCGGCACGGAGATGGACTATGCGCTCGAGGTCTGCGAGCGGGTCCTCGACGTCTGGCAGCCGACACCCGCCTGGAAGACGATTCTCAACCTGCCCGCGACCGTCGAGATGGCGACGCCGAACGTGCACGCGGACCAGTTCGAGTGGTTCGGCCGGAACGTCAGCCGGCGGGACTCCGTCGTCCTCTCCATCCACCCGCACAACGACCGGGGCTCCGCCGTAGCCGCCACCGAGCTCGCGCTCATGGCGGGCGGCGAGCGGGTCGAGGGGGCGCTCTTCGGGAACGGCGAGCGCACCGGCAACGTCGACGTCGTCACGCTCGCGCTCAACCTCATGAGCCAGGGCGTCGATCCGGAGCTCGACTTCTCGGACATCGACGAGGTCAGGCGCGTCGTCGAGTACTGCAACCAGCTCCCCGTGCACCACCGGCACCCCTACGTCGGCGAGCTCGTCTACACCGCCTTCTCCGGCTCGCACCAGGACGCGATCAAGAAGGGCATGGACGCGATCGAGGAGCACGGCGACTCGCTCTGGGAGGTGCCCTACCTTCCGATCGACCCGAAGGACGTCGGCCGGACGTACGAGGCGATCATCCGCGTCAACAGCCAGTCGGGGAAGGGCGGCGTCGCCTACGTCATGAAGGCCGAGCACGGGCTCGACCTGCCGCGGCGCACGCAGATCGAGTTCTCGAAGGAGATCCAGCACATCGCGGAGACGGAAGGCGGCGAGGTGACGCCCGAGCAGATCTGGGCCGCCTTCGACGCGGACTACCTCGCCCGCACGAGCCCGCTCGAGGTCGTCGGTCACCGGAGCGTCGAGGAGACCCCGGGGGCGGGCGAGACGCTGGTGGTGACCCTCCGGGTGAACGGCGACGAGCGCGTCGTCTCCGGCCGCGGGTCGGGCCCGATCGACTCCTTCGTCGACGCGCTTCGACCCCTCGGGGCCGACCTGCGCGTTCTCGACTACCAGGAGCACGCCGTCTCGTCCGGCGCGGACGCCTCGGCGGCGAGCTACATCGAGGTGGCGATCGGCGACCGGGTGCTCTGGGGCGTCGGGGTCCATCCGAGCATCGTCACGGCCTCTCTCCGCGCGGTCGCAAGCGCCGTCAACCGCGCAGCCGCGCAGGGGCTCGCCACGGTCGGCGAGCCGGCCCCGGCCGGGCTGCTCGTCGCGGGCGACGAAGCCTAGCGCCCGGGGGGCCGGCGCCGGATACGGTTCCGGCGTGCTCTCCGAGCACCTCGGGAAGCCCGTAGTCGACGCCGGCGGGGCGCAGCTGGGAACGCTCGCCGATCTCGCCGTCCGCCTCGGCCCGATCTACCCTCCCGTCACGGCGCTCGAGGTGCGCATGGGGAGGAGCTCGAGCCGGCGGGTCCCCTGGGCCGCGGTCGCCTCGCTCGACCGAAGCGGGGCGCGGCTTCGCCTCCGAGTTCGCGAGCTCCCCGACGTACCGCCCGCGGCTGGCGAGCTCCTCCTGCGGCGCGACGTCCTCGACGTGCAGATCTTCGACGTCGCCGGGAAGCGGCTCACTCGGGTCGGCGACGTCGAGCTCGTCGAGGAGTGGGGCGGGCTCAGGCTCGCGGCCGTCGACGTGGGCGCCGCTCCGATCCTCCGACGGCTCGGCCTCGGCCCCCTTGCCCGCCGCGCCGGCAGCGTCATCATCGACTGGAACGACCTCCACCTCGCCTCAGGGCGTGGCCACGCTCTTCAGCTCGAGACCCCGAGCGCGCCCCTGCACTCACTGACGCCGGACGAGCTCGCCGAGCTCGTCGCCCGCCTTCCGCCGGCGCGGGGCTCGGAGGTGCTCGAGGCCGTCCACCCGGCGACGGCTGCCGAGGCCCGGGAGCTCCAGGTGCTGACGCCGGAAGCGCGGCCGAGGCATCGCTACGGTCGCATCCTCCGACTTCGCCGCCGTGCTCCGTCGTAGCGGTCTCGTCGCGCTCTTCGCCGTCGTCGGGCCGGGTGTCCTCGCGGGCCTCTCGGACGACGACGCCCCGGGAATCACGACGTACTCGATTCTCGGCGCCGACTACGGCTACCGGCTGCTCTGGATCCTGCTCCTCTCGACGGTCGCCCTCGTCCTCTTCCACGAGCTCGGCGCGCGCATGGGCGTCGTCACCGGCCAGGGCCTCGCCGGTCTCATTCGGGAGCGCTACGGCGTGCGCTGGGCCGCGCTCGGCGTCGCGTCCCTCCTCCTCGCGAACATCGGGACGACCTGCGCGGAGTTCGCAGGCGTGGCCGCGAGCGGCGACCTCGCCGGAGTGACGCGCTACCTGAGCGTCCCGGCTGCAGCGATCGGGGTCTCTGCCCTCGTCCTTCGCGGCACCTTCCACCGCATCGAGCACGTCTTCCTGCTCGCGAGCACGATCTTCGCCACGTACATCGCCTCGGGCCTGATCGCAGGCCCGCACTGGAGCCAGGTCGGGCGCGGCCTCGTCGTCCCCGACCTCCCCCTCACCCGCAGTGCCCTCCTCGCGGCGACCGCGACGGTGGGGACGACGCTCGCGCCCTGGGGCCTCGCCTTCATCCAGTCGTACGCGGTGGACAAGCGCCTGACGCCGGCAGACCTCCGCTACGAGCGCGTCGACGTCGTCACCGGCGCGGTCATGACGGGCGTGATCGGGCTCTTCATCGTCGTGGCCTGCGCCGAGACGCTCCATCCGGCCGGGATCTCGATCCACGACGCGGGCGACGCCGCCCGCGCCCTCAGGCCACTCGCGGGCAACCTCAGCGCGACCCTCTTCGGGGCGGGGCTCCTCGGCGCCTCACTCCTGGCCGCCTCCATCCTTCCCCTCTCGACCGCGTACTCCGTGAGCGAGGCGCTCGGCCGGGAGGCCGCCCTGGACGACTCGCCCCGCGAGGCGCCCGTCTTCTACGCGACCTACGCGCTCGTCGTCGTCGCCTCGGTCGCGATCGTGCTCGTGCCCGGTGCGCCGCTCGTCCCGATCCTCTTCCTCAGCCAGGCGCTGAACGCGGTGCTCCTGCTGCCGCTCGTCGTCTTCATCTACGGGATCTCGCGCGACCGGGAGCTCATGGGCGAGTACGCGAGCGGCCGCCTCGGATCGGCGGCGTCGCTCGCCGTCATCGGCCTCCTGGCGCTCTGCGTGGGCGCGCTCGGGATCCTGTCCGTCTTGCCGCTCCTCACATAATCCCCGTGTGGCCGCACACCTCGTGGACGGGGAGGGTCCTGCCGAGACCGCCGACAGGGCCGCGATCGAGGCGCGGCTGCGCGACCGCACGTTCTTCTGGCTCGACCTCCACGAGCCGGCCGAGGAGGACTTCGCGCTCCTCCGCGAGGTCTTCGAGTTCCACCCCCTCGCCCTCGAGGACTCCGAGCACTTCGGACAGCGGGCCAAGCTCGACGAGTACGACGACTTCGTCTTCCTCGTCGTCTACGGGGCGGTCGAGGACGAGGACGACCTCGTCGAGGTGCACTGCTTCTACTCGGAGCGCTTCCTCGTCACCGTCCGCAGGGACGACTGCCCCGCATTCGAGCTCGTGCGCGAGCGCCACGCGAAGCGCCGCCGGATCGGCGCCGATCCGGTGCTGCTCCTCTACCAGGTGATCGACGGCCTCGTCGACAGCTTCTTCCCGATCCTCGCGGGCCTCGACGACCGGATCGACGAGCTCGAGGACGGGATCTTCGGGGGCCCGACCGACGAGCAGCTCCAGGAGATCTTCCAGCTCAAGCGCCGGCTCATGACGATGCGCAAGGCCGTAGCGCCGCAGCGGGATCTCTTCGCGAGCCTCGTCGTCGGCGTCGCCGCGCTCCCCGGGATGACGCCCGAGGCGGAGCGCTACTTCCGTGACGTCTACGACCACCTGATCCGCATCGCCGACCTGATCGACAGCTACCGCGACCTCACGAGCGGCACGATGGACATCTACCTCTCCACGGTCTCGAACCGGCTGAACGGGGTGATGAAGCAGCTCGCGGTGATCGCGACGATCTTTCTCCCCCTCAGCTTCGTCACCGGCTTCTTCGGCCAGAACTTCGGCGCCATGGTCGACCGGATCGGAGGCCTGCCGGCGTTCGTCGGGCTCGGCGTCGGCATCCAGCTCGCCTCGCTCCTCGCCCTCCTCGTCTACTTCAAGCGGCGAGGCTGGTTCTAGGCCGCCCCGCGCCGCCCCAGGCCACGACCACCGAGGGCGGCACACTCTCGTGACGCTTTCGCGAGGAAGTCGTGACACCCTGGGAGCGCCCGCGATCGCGCTTGCGGAGCTGCATCCGCCGCTCGGGCATGTCCAAGGGTCTGACTCGGGTACATACCTCGCGGGGACGTACCCGAAGCGGGCCGGGAGA
>JBGPNP010000125.1:0-7152 GCA_041487575.1 Gaiellaceae bacterium
AACCCGGCGAGCTTCGGCACCTTGACCTGACCTGTGCCCACTGCGACCTCGTAGTCGACTTTGCTGTTCTGGTCGACCTTCTGCCCGGCGGCGGGGGTCTGGCCGAGAATCGTCCCCGGCGGCTTCTGATCCGTCTTCGTCTCGACCACGTTCCCGAGCTGGAGATGCGCCCCTGTGAGCATCTTCTGCACGTCGAACTTGCTCGTAGCCTGCGTGAGGTCGGGCACAATCGACTTCGGCGTCGACTTCGGAAGGAGGAGCAGGAGCGCCGCAACGGCGGCGGCGATCATGAAGACCGCGGGCGGAAGCCACCAGGGGAGCCACGGCTTCTGCCGCATGATCCCCTGGCGGGGGAACGCGACGACGTCGGTGCCCGGGACGCGGGTGTCGACCTGGAAACGGCGGTCGAGCGGCCGGCCGAAGATGATCTGCTTCGGCGGCCGCGTCTTGAAGGTGGTGGGCTCGCGCTTTCCGGGCCCGACCTTCAGCTCCTGCTGAGCCCACTCGAAGCGAAGGGCGTTGTCCGGGTCCGTCGCGGCGACGGCGACGTCTGCGGGGGTGTTGCCCTTGTTGCGGACGGCGAGGGCAAAGCCGGCATACCGACGGCCCCCGGCGCGCTCGGGACGGAGCTCGCTTTCGATCTCGAGGAAGGGCTCGATCTCGAGCGTCGCCCGGCCCGAGCCCGTCTCGTCTCCGGTCGCACGTGAGGACGCTGCGACCATGATCGGCCAGGGCCGTGCCTCGGCCTCGGGGGCGCGCGGCGGGTGGAAGCGGATCTCGACTTCCTGCTCGTAGCCGCTCGGCGCCGCGCCGAAGGGGACGAGGTAGACGGTGGACGGCGTGATCGTCCACCACTCGGGCGGGAGCCCTTTGAGCCGGAGGTCGTAGTTGTCGACGATGCCGCTCTGGTTGCGGACGAGGGCGAAGAGGGACGCCTGGCCCCCGGCCGCCACCTTCTGCGAGACCTCGCCAGCGCCGGCGGACTCGTCCTCCGGGCGGCGCAGCGTGATGACGACCGCGTCCGGCCGCACCTGCGTCTCCCGCGCGGGGGCCGGCGGGGGCGACGCGGGAGGGGCGTCAGCCGGGGGCGGCGGTGGCGGCGCGGCCTCCCCGGAGGGCGGAGCCGAAGGAGGCGCCGCAGCCGGATCTGCCGGAGGAGGCGGTGCCGCGGGCGGAGGCGAGGGAACCGCCGAGATGTGCCTGGTCGGATCCCAGCGGAGGTACTCGTTGCAGCTCGAGCAGAAGTCCCGTTCGTCTTCGTTCTGGGTGCCGCACTTCGGGCAGACTCTCATTCGGCCTCCGGCTTTTCCTTCTGCTCTTTGCGGGGCGCCTTGACGCGCAGGCGGTATCCGGCATGGACGGGTTTCGCGACCTCGATGGCACGCGAGATCTCACCGAGAACGGCCTCGGGCAGCGGCACGTCGCAGTAGACGAAGAACTCGGGCTCCTTGTGCTTGAGGGGCGCGTCGGGATCGGTTCCCCAGGTCACCCCTCCGCCGTCCTCGACGCGGAGCGGGTAGTCGGGGAAGGCGACGCGGAGCATGAGGGCGAGGCCCTCCTTCGTTCCGCGCCGGCGAGAAAGCTCTGCGGCGTGGCGGACGATCTCGCGGCGCCGCTCCTCCGGCCACGTCTCCTCGACGTCGACGCCGAGCCAGGCAGCGAGGAGCTCGAGGAGGTCGCGCGGGGCGAGATCGGCGCGGAAGTACGAGGGCAGGCAGTCGAGAACGGCGAAGATCGGGTCGAGCACCGTCTCGAGCCCGCCGACGAAGCGCATGGAGAGGTCGTTCTCGTGGTAGATCGCCGGCAGGCCGCGCCGCAGGTACGCGCGCCTCGACGCGATCAGCGGCGCCCGGCCGTCCGCGAGCCGCAGGCGCGGCCGGAACGCGGTCGTGCCGAAGCCGCGCTTGATCTGAACCGTGACGTAGGTGGTCTTGCCGTCCTGAGGCACTAGGCTTCTCGCCGCTCCGCCTTGACGATGTGCTGCGCCGAGGCGAGAAGCTCCGAGGGCTCGAGCTCGACATGCGTGCCGGCCGGCTTGGGATCCTGCTTTCCTGTCTTCAGGTCGGTCTCGTACACGCGGAGGATCTTGATGAACTCGACGCCCTCGACCGAATGGACGATGCCGTAGAGCTCGCCCTGGTTCAGGGCCCGCCCCCACTCCCACCCCTCGCCGGGCCCGTCGGGCGAGCCGCCGATGAGCGGGTTGAGGAACGTGTAGAGGGCGTGCGCCACGTCCTCCTCGATCCGGTCGAGGTCGGCGCGCGGCGCTGCCTGGAGGTTCACGACGACGCTGATGCCGCGGAGCTTTGCGGGCAGGAGCTCGATGCTCGTCCCGATCAGGCGCCGCTCGTCGAGGTAGGAAGCCACCTCCTCGAGCAGCGGCTCGTCGGGGACGAGCTCCTCGAGGGACATGAGGCGGTCGGCCGGCTCGACGCGAGGGACCATGTGAATGCGGACGACACTTCCCGACTCGGGCGGAACGCAGACGACGCGGGCGACGCGCGGCGAGGCCTCCCCGCAGAGGAACTCGAAGTCCTCGGCCGTGACCGCGCGATAGCGGCTACGAAACTCGAGCGCAGCTCGCTGGCGGGCGCTCTGGAGCGCCTCGGCGTCGACACCGCCGAGCGCCTGGCGGGGGTTCGTCACCGAGGCGACGCCCGGGATCGCGCTCTTGAGGACGGTCAGGGCGCCCGGAGCCACGTTCCCGTGACGCCCGCCGCCGTGGCGGAAGCGCGTGAACTTCATCGTCGAGCCCTTCTTCGGCACGGCGCCGTACTGCCGCCACCCGCCGTCGGCCGTGCGGATGGCAGGTCCGAGCTCGATCTCGCCGTGGGCGAGGTCGATCGTGTAGTGGCGGTCGTCCGGGTGGGACTCGACGAATGACTCCCGCAGCTCCCAGACCTCCCACATGCCCGCGTCGGGATCGAGCACGACGAGGGTTTCCCCCTCCTCGAGCTCGAGCACCGGCACCTGCGGGAGGAAGACCGACTGCCCCGGCGTGCCGTCGCTCTCGCCGAGCACCGACTCGGTGACGAGCTCCGAGTGAGAGGCGGGGATGAGCGCGCCGACGGCGGCTGCCGTGATCGAGTAGATCTCCGGCGCGTTCGAGTAGACGAGGGCCTCGAGGCCGGAGCGGGTCTTCGAGTCGACGCGGCAGCGCACCCAATAGGCGCGCTTCCCGCCCACGGTCGTCGCGCTGTGCCGGATCGGGAGCTGGAGCTCGACCGTCCCGCTGCCGTAGTTGAAGCCACCGGTGCGGTCGAGGAGCACCTCCGCCTCGTCCCAGCCGCCCTCCGCGTCCGAGGACGAGACCTCCCAGCGCAGCGGCGGGTCCTCGGGGTCGACGCCCGCGCCGCGCGCCTGCGAGCAGTCCACGTCCACCTCGAGGACGATGCGGGCGAGCGACTGGTCGAAGCCGAGGTAGAGCGCATCGCCGACCTTCGGCGGCGTGCCGAACGGGACCTGGTCGGGCCCCTTCGGCTTCGCGACGCCGCCGGCGACACCGACGTCCTTCATCTGGCCGCCGCGCTCGATCGAATACGCGTTCGGCGCCACGGCCGGGATCGTGAAGTCCTCGGACGTCTGGAAGACGACCGGCTCCTCGCCCATGACGCGGAGAGTCGCGACCTCCGTCTCGCCGGCGAGGATCGCCACCGGCTCCACGGCCGGCGCGGTCAGCCGGAACCGGACGTCGGTGCGCGCAGGGGTCGGCGACTCGGTGAGGATGCCGAGCAGCTCGAGGAGGGCTACATGGAGCTTGTCCGGGATCCGGTTCAGCCGGTAAACGACCATGTCGGTCATCCAGGCGAAGAGCTCGATGAGCGTGATGCCCGGGTCGGAGACGTTGTGCTCCGTCCACTCGGGGCAGACTTGCGCGATCTTCAGCCGCGCCTCGTTGACGAGATCCTGGAAGTGCCGGTCGTCAAGGGTGATCTCCGGCAGCCTCATGCGCTCTCCTCTTCGGGGATGACGTAGAACGGGTAGACGAGGTTGCGGATGTCGTTCGTCGCCCGCAGCTGGTACGTGATGTCGATCAGGAGCTCGCCTCGGTCGGAGCTCGAGAGGTCGAACTCGACGGCGATCACGTCGATCCGCGGCTCCCAGCGGTCGAGCGCGACCCGGATCTCGTACTCGATCCGGCCGAGCGCGTAGGCGTCCACCGACTCGAAGATGTAGTTGTGGACCCCGCAGCCGAACTCCGGCCGCATGGGCCGCTCGCCCGGGGCGGTGCCGAGGATGAGGGCGATCGCCTCCTGGACGTCGTCGTTGTCGCGGGAGAGCGCGACGCCCCCCCGCCTGTCCACGCGGAGGGGGAACGAAACCCCGGTGCCGATGATCTCTGCCATTCCCTGCTTCCTATCCGAGCGCGATCGCCGTGCCCGAGACCGACACCGTGCCCGCCGCCGTGAGCGAGACCTTCGCGCCGCCGCACTGGACGTCGAGTGAGGCCGGCGTCATCGAGATCTTCGCGTTGCCGCACTTGACCTCGAGCTGGGACGTGCCCTCGATCGACAGCGTCGTGCCGGCCTTCACCTTGATGGTGGTCTTTCCCTCGATGCTCAGGTCCTGCTGCGCCGTCTGCGTCGCCTTCCCCTTCGTCTCGAGGATGAAGTCCTTGTCGGTCTTGATCGAGATGTTCTCCTTCGCCGTGACGTTCACGAACTTGTCGCTCGCGAGGGCGAACGAGCCGTCCTTCTGGAAGACCTCCCCCGGCTTCTCCGTGCCGTTGAAGAGCGAGCCGAGGACGTAGGGACGGCGGGAGTCGCCGTGCTCGAAGGCGACGAGGACCTCCTCGCCGACCACCGGCATCATGAGGAGCCCCCGGCCGTCGCCGGCGGACGGAGAGGCGATGCGCGCCCACCAGCCCTCGGCGTTGTCGCCCAGGTCGGGGAACTTCACGCGAACGCGTCCGACGCCTGCGTTGCCGTCTCGGGCGTTCGAGTCGTCGTTGTTCGTGACCACGCCCACGACGACCCCGCTCCCCCAGCCACGGCCGTTGCCGTCGCCGTTCGAGGGCGCGATCAGGTCGACGAGGCTGCGCTGAGTTCGGCCGGTGACGCGAAAGTCCGTGTGGTAACCGTGCGAGCCCTTGAACAGGTGCGTAGTCTGGGTGACGGAGTACTTCCCGGCGAACTTCGGATCGACGCCCTTGATCTCGACGAGCGAGCCGGCTCCGAGATTGGGGTCCCCAAGGCACGAGCCGTCGGCCTCGACGAAGTCCTGCGCGATCTTCGAGAGGACGCTCGAGGCAAGCGCAGTCGCCTCGGACTGGCTCTGGACGGGCGCGTTCGCGACAAGCACCTTCCCGCCTCTCATGTTGCTCACGACGGCGCTCCGGCTGATGCCGATCGTCGTGTCGGTATCCGCCGAGCTCGATTTGGCCACGAACGCCTTCTTCGTCTTCGGGTCCCAGCCGCGGACCTCGACCTCCTGCGTCTGCTGGATGCCGGTGACGCGCGCCCGAAAAGAGATCAGGGTCTCGCCGAAGGTCACCGTCGGCTGGTACTTCTTGGCGCTCCCCGCCTTGCGGAAGTAGAACTTCCCGTCCGAGACGGCGACCTCGAAGTCGACGCGCTCCGCGAGGCGCCAGAGGAACTCCCAGTCCGTCTCGGCGCTCTGCTGGACGAAGTCCTGCTTGCCTCCGGGCGCGGAGTCGGTCGTGACCGCAAGCCCGTAGCTCCCCGCGACCTGGCTCGCGATGTCCGAGTACGTCATGTCGGTGAAGGTCTGGGTCTTCCGCTCGCGGTTCAGCTTGTGCGACTCGTCGAACGCGCACACCGTCAGGTAGACGCCGTCGGGACCGAACTCCGGCGCGAGGCTCGAGATCTCGCCCTTGAAGGCGGTCACCAGGCTGCCGTTGTAGGCGAGCTTGACCTCGAGCGTCTTTCCGATGTCGAACGGACCGGCGGTCGCGAACTTCGCCTCCTTCATGTCCCAGCCGCCGACCTTGAGCAGGCAGACGTCCGGGAGCGTGAGGCTGTCCTCGATCCGCGCCTCGACGAGGTCCTTCGTGTCCCAGGGGGCACCGCCGACGGTGACCTTGATCTCGGAGACCGGGTTGGCGGCGGGCATCAGTCTGCCGTCCCCGGGATCGAGAGCACTGCCCCGCGGCGCAGGCGGAGCGGGTCGTCGATGCCGTTGGCCTCGGCGATCGTCCGCCACCTCGTCGCGTCGCCGTAGACGGCGAAGGCGATCGACTGCAGGCTGTCGCCGTCGCGGACGGTGTGTGAGGAGAGGCCGGCGAACCCCATCGTCGTCGGGTTCTGCCGCTTCGCGTCAGAGGAGGAGCTCGTGAGCTGGAGCGCGTTCTCGATCTGGACGAACGAGACCGTCGCGACGGCCCGGAGGGGCGTCCCGTTTGCCTTGAAGAGCGTGAACTTGACGGCCAGGCTCTTCGCTACGGCCTTGAAGCTGATGACGCCGCCCCAGCCGAAGGTCACCTTGGGCGGGCGGCCACTCTTGCCTCGGCCTAGCTTGGTGTCCGCCTCCATCATCTTGAGGAGGCGGTTGCAGACGGCCACGACGTCCTTCGAGGGGCTGTCGCCGGCGTCGAAGAAGAGCTCGAGGGTAAGCTCGCGCGGGTTCCCACCGGTGAACTGGACGTCCGGGAGCGAAGCGCCGACGCGCGACTTGACCGTCCAGTTGTTCGTCTTCGAGACCGAGTACTCCTTGGGGTTGAACCAGCAGATGAGGTGGTCGCCCTCCTGGCCTTCGATCTCGAGGAAGGCCTGCTGGTACCCGTCTGGCATCGTGGACGGCATCTCAGGGTGTCTGGACGAGCCCGCGATGGGCGATTTCGAGGGTTTCGGTGGCGACGTTGTTCGAGCCGGCGTTCAGCGTCGGCCCGGTCCACTTCACCGGGAAGGCGTTCGCGAAAGCCCACGTGCGCACGGGGCTCATCGAGTCGGGCCCGACGAGGTTAACGGTGATGTTGCCCCGCTGATCCCAGTCTTTCGTCTGGAAGAGCCATTTGAGCAGGGCCGGTTCGTGCGTGATCCCGCGCTTGAGGACGAGGTTCGGGTACTTCATGCCGCCGCGCAGCTTGTGGATGAATCGGTTCTCGCCGCCTTCGCGCCGCTCTTCGATCTCCCACTCGACCTGGATGCCGCTGCACTCCGAGAACTGCCCGATCTCGAGGCCGTCGACCTTGAC